>JBOGKL010000154.1:0-4589 GCA_050745525.1 Terriglobales bacterium
GAACTCACCCGCGCGGATGATGTCGGTGCGCTGCGCCTCGACGCCTTCGTCGTCGAAGGCAAAGGTACCCAGGCCGGGGCCGTGTGCGAGCCGGGCATCGGCGATGACGTTGACGGCCGGCGAACCGTAGCGGAGCTTGCCCAACTGATCGAGGGTCAAAAAGCTCATGCCCGCAAAGTTGGCCTCGGTGCCCAGCACGCGGTCCAGCTCAATGGGATGGCCGATGGACTCGTGTACCTGCAGCCCCAGTTGCGAGCTGCCCAGGATAAGTGTGTCCACCGTCTGCGGGCATTGTTCGGCCTGATGCAGGGCTACGGCTTCTTCACCGATGCGGCGCGCGCTCTCAACCAGACGCAGCTCTTCGATCAGCTCGTAGCCCTTGAGTTGATACTGGCCGCCGAAGGAGTTGGGATACGAGCGCTTTTGGATGTCGCCGTTGGCGAAGGCGAGGGCTGAGTATCCGGCGCCGGTCAGCACGCGCATCTGATCAATGTCGGCGCCTTCGCTCGAAAGAAAGAGCTGCCGCTGGCGGACAAAATTCATCTGCGCCTCAGCCAGCGTGACGCCCTTTACGGCGCGGAGTTCTTGGTCCACTTTGAGCAGCAGGGCGAGGTTGTCGTCCACGCTCGATGCGAACGGATCGCGGGCGCAGGGTGCGACCCAAACGGCCCGGTGCGCCGCTTCAGGCGCCAGGCGCACGTTCGCCTGCTTTACGCGCGCTGAGGCGCGGGCGATGGCGAGTGCGCGTAGCGCGGTGGCGATGACCGCGCTCCTGCCGCAATCGTCGGTCGAGGCAAAGCCCCAGGCGCCGTCGAGCAGCACGCGCACGCCGACGGCCTGCGACTCGGAATCGGCGGCATGGCCCAGTTTGCCGTTCTTGGTGACCAGGCTGCGATGGCGCTGCTCGCCCACGCGGACGTCGGCGTAGCCGGCGCCTCCTGAAACCGCAGCGTCCAGCGCCCAATGCCCAATGTCGTGCATTATGCTGAGGAACTAGCGCGCCGTGCCGACCGCCTCGCGCGCGCCCGCGGCTGATTGCAGCTCCTCGACCTTGTCTTCCCGTTCCCAGGTGAAGTCGGGATCGTTGAGGCCGAAGTGCCCGAAGGCGGCCGTCTTTTGGTATATCGGGCGGCGCAGCTTGAGGGACTCGATAATGCCCTTCGGCGTCAGCTCGAAGCTCTTGCGGATGGCCTTGCTGATGGTCTCTTCCGGCACCGCGTGCGTGCCGAAGGTCTCAACCCGAACCGAAACCGGCTCGGCCACGCCAATGGCGTAGGCCAACTGCACCTCGCAGTTGCGCGCCAGTCCGGCTGCCACCACGTTGCGGGCGATGTAGCGCGCCATATAGGCGGCGGAGCGATCCACCTTGGTCGGATCCTTGCCGCTGAAGGCGCCGCCGCCGTGGCGGCCGTAGCCGCCGTAAGTATCCACGATGATCTTGCGGCCGGTGACGCCGGTGTCGCCCATGGGTCCTCCGATGACGAAGCGGCCGGTGGGGTTGATGTGGTACTTGGTGTTTTTGTCCACCATGGCCGCGGGGACGATGGGATCAATGACGTGCTTGCGGATGGCGGCGCGCAAGTCTTCGGTGCTGATCTCCTCGCTGTGCTGGGTGGAGATGACCACCGCATCCACGTGTACTGGCTTGCCGTCTTCATAGGCAATCGTCACCTGGCTCTTGCCGTCGGGGCGCAGGAATTCGGCCACCCCCTCGCGGCGCACCTTCGACAACTGCCGTGTCAGGCGCCGCGCCAGCGAGATGGGCAACGGCATCTTCTCTTCGGTTTGGTCGCAAGCGTAGCCGAACATCATGCCCTGATCGCCGGCGCCTTCGCGATCCACGCCCATGGCGATGTCGCCGGACTGCTGGTGCACGCTGACCAGCACGCCGCAGGTATCGCAATCGAAGCCGAAGCGCGCGTCGGTGTAGCCCACGCCGCGCACGGCCTCGCGCGCCACGTGCTGATAGTCAATGTGGGCGCGCGTGGTCACTTCCCCCGCCACCACGATCAGCCCCGTCGTGAGCAGCGCCTCGCAGGCCACGCGGCTTTGCGGGTCTTGCGTCAGCGCGGCGTCCAGCACGCCGTCGGACACCTGGTCGGCAATTTTATCGGGGTGGCCCTCGGTGACCGATTCAGACGTGAATAACGAGCGGCTCGACACGTGAGTGATCCTCTCTTCCGGTGAATGTACGACGCACAGGATAGCGCCGATCAGGGCAGCGGCGCCAGCAGTTGTTCCTTCCGGTAGACCATGGAACCGGCATCGTAGTTGGCCAGTTCGAAGCCGTGGCCATGGGTGATGGCATCGGTAGGGCAGGCCTCGACACAGTAACCACAGAAGATGCAGCGGTTGTAGTCAATGTTGTAGACCTGGGCGTAGCGCTCGCCGGCGCTGATGCGCTGCGTGGCCGTGTTTTCCGCGGCTTCAATGTAGATGCAGTTGGCGGGGCAGGCAGCGGCACAAAGGAAGCACGCGACGCACTTTTCCAGCCCGTTTTCATCCCGCTGTTGCACGTGCACGCCGCGGAAACGCGCCTCGAAGCGCACCGGCTCGTCCGGGTAAAACTCGGTGACCGGGGGCAGGAACATGTTCTTGAGAGTGACCCCCAAGCCTTTGGCAATGGCGCTTAAGTCCTTGGCAGGCTGCAGGATGTCGGGCATGCGAAGATTATAACGTGCGATTCGACTTGCGTCAGCCCGACCAACTGCGCCCCGTTCTTTTTGAGCCGGATTTTTTGCCGACCGCTGAAGGCTCGGTGCTGATCCGCATGGGCGCCACGCGCGTTGTGTGCGCGGCCACGCTGGAGGAGACCGTGCCTGGGTTTCTGCGCGGACAGGGCCGGGGCTGGGTCACGGCCGAATATGCCATGCTCCCGCGCGCCACCCTGACGCGCACGCCGCGCGAGGTGAGCAAGGGCCGGGCCTCGGGACGCACGCTCGAAATTCAGCGCCTCGTAGGCCGCGCGCTGCGCTCGGTAATGGATTTGGAGGCGCTGGGGGAGCGCACGGTGCTGCTCGACTGCGACGTGCTGCAGGCCGATGCCGGCACGCGCACCGCCTCGGTGTGCGGCGCCTTCGTGGCCCTGGCCATGGCGCTCGAGCGTCTGGTCGCCGCCGGCACGCTGAAGCGGCTGCCGCTGCGCAATTACCTGGCCGCGATCAGCGTCGGCATCGTGCAGGGCGAAGCGGTGCTCGATCTGAACTATCAGGAAGACTCGCATGCCGAGGTGGACATGAACGTGGTCATGACCGGCGATGGCCGTTTCGCCGAAATTCAGGCCACCGCCGAGAGCGAGCCGTTCAGCGAAGAGCAGGCACGCGAGCTGCTGCGCCTGGCGCGGCTCGGCATCGCGCAGATCATGGCCAAGCAGCACGACCTCCTGAATCTGCCACTGCCGCACCTGGGATGACGATCTACCTGGCGACCAGCAATGCCGGCAAGGCGGCCGATTTCGGCGCCCTGGGCCTGCCCGTCGCCCCGCTTCCGGATTTTACTTCCCTGCCCCCAATCGAGGAGACGGGAAAAACCTTCGAAGCCAATGCACGGCTGAAGGCCGTTCACTACAGTCATTTTACGGGTGCGTGCGTGTTAGCGGACGATTCCGGTCTGGAAGTGGACGCGCTCGAGGGCGCCCCCGGCGTCTACTCGGCGCGGTTTGCCGGACGCCACGGCGACGACGAGGCCAATAACCGCTTGCTCCTCGAGCGCCTGCTGGGCATCCCCGCGGCCCGGCGGACGGCGCGATTCGTGTGCGTGCTGGTGCTGGCGCGGCAGGGGGAGATGCTGGCCGAGTTCCGCGGCGAGGCCGGGGGCCGGATTCTCGATGCGGCGCGCGGCGCGCGGGGCTTTGGCTACGACCCGCTATTTTATTCACCCGCCGCCGGCGCTTCTTTCGGCGAGCTCGAGGCGGGGCGCAAAGGCCTCTTCAGCCATCGCGGCCACGCTGCCCGGCTTCTGCTAGAGTGGATCGGTGCCCAGCAAGCGAACCTCGCCGGAACGCGTCCACGCGATCCTTAGCGGCTTGCGTGAAGCCTATCCGGACGCTGAATGCGCCTTAGTGCATGGCAGCGCTTGGGAGCTGCTGGTGGCGACGATCCTTTCGGCGCAGTGTACGGATGTGCGCGTGAACATGGTGACGCCTGCGCTGTTCCGAAAGTATCCGCGGGTTGGGGACATGGCCGCACTGGCGCCCGAGGCGCTCGAGCCTGATATCCGCAGCACCGGCTTTTATCGCAACAAGGCCAAGTCCATCACCGGCGCCGCGCGCCGCCTTGTGGACGTCTACCACGGCGAAGTTCCCGCATCGATGGAGGATCTTCTGACCCTGCCGGGCGTGGCGCGCAAGACCGCCAACGTGGTGCTGGGCGTCTGGTTTCACCAGGCGAGCGGCATCGTCGTGGATACCCACGTGCAGCGCGTAAGCCGGCGGCTGGAGCTGACGCGCAACGAAGCGCCGGAGAAGATCGAGCAAGACCTGCAAAAGCTGATTCCGCGTGACGAGTGGATCGCCTTCAGCCATCGCGTCATTGCCCACGGCCGCCAGCTCTGCGTGGCGCGCAAGCCCCGATGCGCCACCTGCCCCATCG
>JBOGKL010000155.1:0-3440 GCA_050745525.1 Terriglobales bacterium
TGCTGAGCCGGATGGCGATGCCGTAAGCGACCTGCGCCTCCTGGCGGCGTCCCAGTTGCCCGAGCAGATGGCCGCGCACGGCCCAGTAAGGCTGATAACCGGCAATAGCTTTTGCCGGGATGGTCTCGAGACGGGCAAGTCCGGCCGCGGGGCCCTCAACCTCGGCCGCCGCGGCGGCCCAGGCGGCGCGAGCGCCAATGGTCGGAGCCAGGCGAACAATCTGTTCGTAGAACCCGGCGATGACGGCCCAATCGGCGCGGCCGGTGCGCGCGCGCTCGGTATGGACCGACTGAATCGCCGCCTCCCACTGAAACCGCCCCGGGCGGAGGAGCGCGGCGGCGCGGGCGAGCAGGCGCTCGGCTTCCGCGATCAGCGGCTGGTCCCAGAGATCCGCTTTTTGCTTGGCGAGCGGGACGTAGGCGCCGTCCGGCGCGCGGCGCGCGGCGCGGCGGGCGTGGCAGTAGAGCAGGAGGGCCAGCAAACCGAGCACTTCCGGCTCCTCGGGCAGCAGGCGCTCCAGGTCGCGGGCGATCCAAAGGGCCTCTTGTGCGAGCCCAGGCACCGGGGTGGCGTCATGGTTAGCACCGGGGAAGGCTTCCCAGCCCAGGCCGAAGGCGGCGTAGATCGCTTCCAGCACCGCCTGCAGACGCTCGGGCAACTCTGCCAGCACGGGGACGTCGAAGCGCAGGCCCCCATCCCGAATGCGTGCCTTGGCGCGGACGAGGCGCTGGCTCATGGCGGCGGGCGAGACCAGAAACGCCGGGGCGATGGCGGCGGCATTGAGGCCGAGCACAGTTTGCAACATTAACGGAGCGCGCAGCGCGGGCGCGATGGCGGGGCGGGTGCAGAGGAACAGCAGCTTGAGGCGCTCGTCGGGGAACTCGACGATTTCGGGCGCCGCCTGGGTGCGGGCGAGCCATTGACGCAGCGCCGGTTCGCTCGCCGCCGCCACGCGGCGATGGCGGAGGGTGTCGGTCATCCTATTGCGGGCCGCAGTCAGCAGCCAGGCGTCCGGATTGGCCGGAACGCCATCGTGCGGCCAGGTGCGGAGCGCGGCGACCAAGGCGTCGCCCAGCGCGTCCTCGGCGGTGGCCAGATCGCGGCTGCGGGCGGCCAGGTAGGCAAGCAGGCGGCCGTAGGAGGTGCGGGCCACGCGCTCGACCGCGCGGCCGGCCTCGTCCTGCGCGCCGGCGTTCATTCTGTCCCGGTGATGCGGCGCTTGGCTTCGGGCGCGAGCGGACGGACCTCAACCGCGCCCGCGGCGGCAGCGGGGCAGCGCGCCGCCCAGGCGATGGCCTCCTCCAGCGAGGGCAATTCCAGGAAAGCCACGCCGGCCAACTGCTCCTTGGTGTCGGCATAAGGGCCATCCTGAACGTGAGGCTTGCCGCCGGTCAGACAGACGGTGGCGCCGGTGTGCGGCAAGTCGAGCGGATCGCCACCGGCATGAACGCCGGCAGCGGTCATCGTCTCGTGGTAGAGGCGCCAGGCGGCGCGGTAGGGTTCGGGATCGTCGTGGGCGCGTGACGCGAACGCCTCCGGCGTCTCATAAATGAGCATGGCGAAGCGCATGGGTCGCTCCTTGGGTGATACTCCTCCAAGGATATGCCGAGCCGGAGCGGCCTGTTTCGACAACGCGGCGCTAAAGCGCGCGCTAGGGCAGCGAGGTCCATGGCCCGCAGAAGAGCTAGCGGTGCGCCAGGAATCGCAAGTAGAACGCCAGAAACACCAGGACAACGCCCACATTTACGAGCAGCCGCTCCCAGAACCGGTCGCGAAAGAACAGCACATCCACGGCCGCGATGACCGCCGCCATCACCAGGACATAAACTACATCGCTTGCGTGCCTGCCCAAGGCGCCGGCTCCAGAGGGGGTGCGACGACTGTTCGTGCCGTATTGCCATATCCATGATATGCGCTGCCATTTGAAAACGACATTGCGCATAGATGACGCCGTCATGGCGCAAACCCGGCGCTAGGCCGCGCGCCAGCAGCGCAGCATGTCCGGGCTGGTGGAAACAGCCCTGCGCTTGTTGCTGCGCAACTCGAAAAAGGCCAGCCCCGCGCCCGCTCTCCCCACCTCCCGCAGCGGCGGCACGTTGGTGGACATTGCGAGCCGGGATGCGTTGTACCACTCCGAGGAAGGGCAGTGATGCTGGTCGTGGATACCAACGTGCTCGTCTACGCCGCCGACCAGGACTCACCATTCCACGGTAAGTGTCACGACTGGCTGGGGCGGCAACGCGCGCGGGCGGATGCCTGGTATATGACCTGGCCGATCCTGTATGAGTTTTTACTGTGACGACCCACCCACGGGTCATGAGGCGGGCATGGAATTTGCCGGCAGCATGGGGCTTTGTGGCCGCGCTGCTGGCCGCGCCGGGGCTGGGCATGCTCGTACCGACGCAACGGCACCCTGACGTTGCCGCGCAGGTGGTGACGAACGTCCCCGATCTGATGGGCAACTTTCTGCATGACGCGCACACGTCCATCCTGATGCGCGAGCACGGAATCCGGCGCGTGTGCATGCGCGGTACAGGCGTTCACCGTTTCCCGTTCCCCGAAGTCTTTGGCAGGAACTCACATTATCCTTGGATCAGTTTTCGGGGAGGACGTCAGGTCATGACGCTGACCTCGAACCGCCGGGTGGTCGCAGGAAACGTAGAGATTATACTAGCTGAACCGTTCCAATCCATCGCGGAACGGCACAATTCGTCAAACGGCTCCCCGTCTTGGGACATACCTCGAACCATCAGCCATCTACTCGCTTCGCTCGTCAAGTTTTGCAGCAACGTGGAAACCCGGACAATCGACTAAAATCGCCATTCACTGGCGCCATTACGAAGCCGAACATCAATGCGGGCCAGTCTTGTGCGGCCGTGGCGCACTAGCCATGATGGCCATGCGCGGCCTACACAGACGGCGATGCACCCTTTAGTCGGAGCCCATGCTCGCGATTGATCCTTGACGTACGGCTTCATCGCCCTACACTGGCGGTATGCGCCCAAGAAGAGGCACGGAATTTGGAGACTGGTTCCATGGCGGCGATCCCGTGACGACCCACGCGCGGCTCGGGAATGCATGGTGGGCATGGATGATGTGGTCTTTCGTTCTTGAGGACGGAGCTGACCGCATTTGGGAGCAGTCTGCATACAAGAGGTGGCCAGGCGGGGAAATTAGGATGCCTCTTGCCCTCTGCGTTTGCGCAATGCTGGTCGGCTACTCTCTCGAATGCGCGCTCAAAGGGCTGTGGGTTCGAAAGAACAATAAGCTGGTTGAAAATGGAAAATATAGCCGTCCGCCGGGCGGGCGCGATCACGATCTAGTACATCTCGCCTCGGCAACGGGTTTTCCCTTGAACCAGAAGGAAACTGAAATAATTCGTCGCTTATCAAAGTTCGCTCAATTTGCCGGCCGATATCCGATTGCAAAAACTCCAGAAC
>JBOGKL010000156.1:0-2720 GCA_050745525.1 Terriglobales bacterium
CCGCTGGCGGAGGCGTCACCGGCCCAAAAGCCTTGGTGGCGATAGCGGCGCAAGCGAGGATTCTCTGGACCTCCCCAGCCGCGCCGGAACAAAAGTGAGAGTCCCACCAGGATCAGGATCAGCGGCCACCAGCGGCCGACGTCGAAGTACCAGTAGCCCAAATTGCTAGCGATCAATCCCGCGCCGATCACGATGACAATAACGCCAAGAACAGCCCGGGGGCCGTGCGCCCGCCAGCTCAACAGTTCAATTCCAAAGATAATGAACACGACCGGCCAGAAGTAGGCAAACGCATGATGGGCGCTGAGGATGTGGAGCTGGTCGAGCAGAAAGATTACGCCCAGGGCAATCAGGACCAACGGGCCGAACAGCCCGCGCCCACATTGGCGAGCCCGGACGGGGTAGGAAGTAGTGGTGTCGCTCACGGCTTTCGCCTCCAGGATCGAGAATACCCAGGCGCAGCGGCGCGTGCGAACGGGAATCGGCCAATCGCCGGAGGGTACCGGCGAATGGCGCATTTAGCCTGCAACTCCAGACGAAGCAGAGCGCACCCAAGCACACGTGGGCTGGACTCTGCAGCCGGAGGTCATCGCAGGCGTTGCCGCACTAGCGACCGCGTACTTTGCCGCCTATTATCTGACCGGTGCCGCCAAGAAGCCTTGGCACTTCTGGCCGCGTGCGGCGACTTTTTTATTTGCCGATGCGGTGCTGTTGCTGGCACTGATCTCGCCCCTAGACGCGCTCGGGGACAAGTACCTTTTCAGCGCGCATATGGTGCAGCACCTACTGCTGCTGGAGGTAGTGGCGCCGCTGTGGGTGCTGGGACTACCCGTGCCCGTCGCCCGCCGGCTGCTGCGCCTGCCGCTGCTGGGCGCGATCGAGCGGCGCGTGCGCAACCCGCGCGTGTCGTGGCCGATTGGGTTTGCGACGCTGGCATTCTGGCATATTCCCTACTTTTATGATCTGACCCTCGCCAGCACAGGGCTGCACGCCTTCGAGCACATCTCGTTTTTGGTGAGCGCGTTTATCTTCTGGTGGCCCGTGATTTCCCCGCTTGCCGACCACCGCATGCCCACGGTGACCTCGATCTTCTATCTGTTCGGGCGCATGACGGCCAACCTGATGTTAGGCGTGCTGATCGCGGCTGCTCCGGTCGGCATTTACGCGGCGTACGCACATCGCGTGCTACCGCTGCCTTTCGGGCTCACTCCGCGGCTGGACAAGGAACTCGGCGGTTATCTGATGTGGTTGCCGTCGCTGCTGATCGACGTCGCAGCTGTACCCCTGTTCTTAGTGCTGCTGTTCAAACCCGCCGAAGCGCAGCCCCTCGCGCCGCCGGCGGCGACCGATCCCGCCACACCGGCGGCGCTGCGCAGCTGAGCCTTCTTCGCTTGGCTGCCACGGGTTCCGGGCAGCTACGCCACCGACCCGCTTGCGCTCGGCCGGCTGGAGAGGGTCCCTTAGTGCAACGATGCCAACTGGACGCTTTTGTGGCCCAGCGCCTGCGCAACATCGTACATGGCCTGATTGAGGATCCGGTGTGTGTTCTGATCCGGAATCGCTCCGAACTTCGCGTTGAAATCCGCCATGACCTGATCGTGAATCTTATGCGTCAACGCTTTATCGAACAGCCAGCCGGCCCACCACACGTCGTCCGGAGCTGTGCCGGCAGCGACCAACGTCTTCGCCAGCCGGACTCCCTTAAGATCTGCCGGAGCGGGCGGCAGATGGATGCCCTCTTCGGTGGCGCGCTTGAGGGAGTCGTCGACCGCGTAGTTCATGCCCTGGATGAAGTCCTGCACGTTGCGCTGTCCGAACTGCCTGGTGAGCTTTGCCACCTCAGCGTTGACCGTATTTTGACCCAACATGGAAACCAGCGACTTTGAAAAGCTGAAGTGTGCGGCGCCGCCGCCGGCCTGCACCAACGCAGCGGTCACCTGAAGCGCGGGTCGCCCGTTGTAGACCGGCCCGCCAAACATATTTGTCGCCCCAGCCGCTTGTTGGGCCACTGCGGGTCCACCCAACGCCACGGCGGCGAGTGCGAGGATTGCCAGCATCCAACTCCAATTGCTCTGCATAATTCCTCCTAGCTGGCAACGTAGCACCGCGAGATGCACTCCGAATATGACCAAAGTCACACTCAAGCGGTGTGCCACAGCGGTGCTGCTGTTTAGACCCGCGGAACCCCAGACCCTCGCGCCTGAGGCGGCGACAGATCCCGCCGCACCAGCGGCGCTGTACGGCTGATCAGGCCGGGGTGAAAAACCGCCTCGCCCTGCTGAATGAGATAGTCGGCGGTGCGCGCCGCCAGCGCCTGTATGGTCAAGCCGGGGTTGGCCGACCCCTGTGTGGGGAAGACACTACCGTCGCAGATGAACAGGTTGGCGATGTCGTGGGTGCGGCAGAAGCCGTCCACAACCGAGGTGTCGGGGTTGTTGCCCATGCGCGCGCCACCGACCAGATGGGCGTAACGGGATTCCTCGACGACTTCCTCGGCGCCGGCGGCGAGCAGCACCTCCTCGACCTTCTTGACCGCGAAGCGGATCAGCTTCTTGTCGTTGTCGTGCAGGTTGAAGGTGACCTCGGCCACGGGCAGGCCGAAGTCATCCTTCTCTTTGGCCAGCGCAACGGTGTTGTCGTACCAGGGCAGGATTTCGCCGAGCACGCCGAGCGCCGACCAGTGGTTGTAGTCAATCATGACCTGGCGCATGCCCCAGCCC
>JBOGKL010000157.1:0-7794 GCA_050745525.1 Terriglobales bacterium
CACTCGCACAATGGGCCATCCAGGTTCGCAAGAGCTGGCGCAGCCTGGAGTCACTGACGCAACTGGACGCCGATTTCGACCAGGCTGCGGTCCAGGTTCTCGCGCCCAGCCACGCCACCTCCAACCAGCGCGCCGCCGCCCTGCGCGCGCTCCTGCAGCAGAAGGGGGATCTCAACAAAATTGCCGTGGATCAGATCCGCTGGTTTGCGACTGGGAAAGGGAGGCTCCAAAAGGCCACAAAGGCCGACTCCTCCGGCCAGGAGCTTCAACGTCAAATCGCGGTCCGCGCAATCCGCAGCGCCGACCCAGCCCGCCAACTGGAACTTGCGGCCGTCATCGACCTCCGGCTTTTCTTTGCGAAACCACCGACCGAAAGCAAGACCGGCCCCGAGGCAGTAAAACAGGTGAGGGGTGATCTGAAGAAACTTTGCGTCAAGTTCCCGCAGCTTGAGAACCTGCGTGGCGAGTTGGAGGCGCGCGTGACCAAAGTCCCGGTACCAAAGGGGAAAAAACCCAGCGGCCTCTACCCCGCTGCCGAGATGTTCAAGCTCTTTCCTTGTGCAGAAACTCGCGACGTGTTTCTTCTTGCCACGCGCTCACTCGCAGAAGGCAAGGATAAGGCCGCGACGGACGATCCGATCGCTGCGGCCCGTGTGGACGACGAGCCTCAGTTTGATTACTTCACTAACCTCCTGCTCGGCCCCGGCAAGGATCACGCCGCTTGGTTCGAATTCGATCTCGCCGCGTTTGTCGAGGCCATGAAGGCCCCACGGCGCTACTTCGAAGACACGCTGTCCCGCGACAAGAAGCGAAAGGATATTGAAGCAAAACTGAACGCCATGGACCGCCGGGGCGCCGAGGGCGGCAGCGAAACTGAGGACGGAGACCACCTCCCAGGCTTTGAAGGCGACCACCGCATCGAGCTCCTGCGTCGGCTTGTAACCGGGCCGCTGGCCCGGGCCAAAGAGGACGGCGCTGCCGGGTACACGATTCGGCGCCGCACCCTCCGTGGCTGGGACAAACTACGTGACCGCTGGCGCAAGGCGGCCGCTGCTGGCGACGCGACCGCGGAAAAATTGCTCGCCATTGCGGCCGATGAGCAATCGGATCACCGCGACGACTTCGGAAGCGCCGAGCTCTTCCAGGCACTGGTGCAGCCCGCCAATCAGCCGATCTGGTTGGACGAGAAGACCCAGGACTGGCACGCTGACGATCCCCTCGATGCCTGGCTGCGGTATGGCGATCTCCGGTTCGAGCTGGAGAAAGTTAAGCGCCCAATTCGCTTCACGCCTGCGCACCCCGAGCACTCTCCTCGCTTTTACATCTTCCCGAAGAGCAACGAGGCTATCGAGAAACCGCGCAAGAAAGCGCCTAAGCCTGGGTTACCGTCGCGACATGAGCCCGGGCACATGAGCCTGACCGCCGGGGTGATACTCGAGAACAAACCGACGGTGGTCCGTGTTTACTACAGCGCCCCACGGCTCCGCCGGGACCGACTGCGATCCTCGGTCGAGAATCTGTACCGCGAGCCTTGGCTGCAGCCCATGATGGAGGCCCTTGGCGTCGCCCCAGCTTCGGTGAACTTCGCAAATTGCCGGGTCACGCTGCTGGCTCAGGACGGGATCCACCTGGCTTTCCCCGTCGAGGTCACCCCACTTCCCGATAATGGCTGGCGACTGCAGTGCAACGTCCGGCCTGACGGGAAGCAAAAGCGGCTCTACTCGCTCCGCTGGCCGCATGAAAAGCAACCTGCTAATGCGCCGGAGCCCTGGCACGCTTCCGCCGGACCTTTCTCCGTTGTTGCCGTGGATCTGGGCCAACGCGACGCCGGCGCGTTCGCACGCCTGACCATCTCAGCCGGGCCTCTCGGACCCCACGACGTTTTTGTCGGCAGTACCCCTGGCCGCGGCTGGCACGCTAGCCTGGCGCGCACTGGGTTGATCCGTCTGCCCGGCGAGGATGCTCGCCTCTGGCGCGACCGCACCGCAGGGGATAGAGACCAGTCCCCTGGAGTCGCACTGCGAGAAGAACCATGGGGCGAACGCGGCCGCAAACCTCGTCCCTTTGAGACCGACGAGGCTGTGGCCCTGTTGGAGCGCCTTGGGTCGTCCGAGATGACCGAGGAAGCGAAGGCACAAAGCTTCCCCGAGCAAAACGACAAGCTCCTGGTTGCACTGCGCCGCTTCCAGGGGCGCGTCGGCCGCCTCCAGCGTTGGCACTGGTTTCTGGGGCAGACGGATGGAGGTCATCAGGGGAAGGCCTGGGCCGAGGTCGCCGCGTGCGACGACATTCGCATCATCGGCCCCGAACAGCGAGCTCAGGCGGAAAAACATGACCCCCGCCTGCGTGACTGGCTTTATCAGGAGGTCGGCGTGCGTCTGGCAACTGCCCAAAAGTGCCTGGCGGCGATCGCGGGCCGCGCCCTGCCCTCGCGCCGCACGCGGTGGAAATGGCGGCCCCACCCAGACTCGACGGATCGGCAGCCGCTCTTTCAACTCGCCAGGGTAAGGCGAGCCGCAAGCCCAGCAGACCCGCCCATCTGGCTCCGAGGCCAGCGCGGCCTTTCGCTCGAGCGTATCGAACAGGTGCGCGAGCTCCGCCAACGCGCCCAGTCCCTCAACGCCGCCTCCCGGCGCTACGCCACGGGCGAGCCCGTTACGCGCCGGGATGACACCGTGCCCGATCCCTGTCCCGACATGCTCGAGCGCATGGACCGCCTTCGCCGCGAGCGCGCGCGTCAAACGGCCCACGCGATCCTCGCCGAAGCACTTGGCCTCCGCCTCCGACGCCCACTCACCGCGCAGTCGCAGGAGCGGCGCGAACGCGACCTCCACGGGACCAACGAAAAGTTCGACGAGCCCGCCCAAATGATCATCATCGAGGATCTGTCGCGCTATCGCAGCAGCCAGGGCCGCGCTCCCCGCGAAAACAGCCGCCTCATGCAATGGTGTCACCGCGAGCTGCGCGACAAGCTCGTCGAGCTCAGTGAGGTCTTCGGCGTGCCGGTAATCGAAGCTCCCGCTGCCTACTCGTCCCGGTTCTGTTCGCGCACCGGCGTCGCCGGTTTCCGCGCTGTCGAAGTCACCGCCGGATTCACGCGTTCGCCGCGCTGGGCCTGGCGCGCCAACAAGAAGAATAAAGACGGCAGCCTTGGTGCGGAAGCTCAACGCCTCCTCGCTCTCGACCGGCGGCTTACCGCCGCGCAAGGATCTCTCGACGCACGCAAGGCCGGTAAGAAACGAACCTTGCTCATCCCTATGTCCGGCGGCCCAATTTTTGTGCCCGTCAACGCACAGCCTGGCCCCGACGGCAAACCCGTCCCACCGTTGCAGCAGGCCGACATCAACGCTGCAATTAACCTGGGTCTGCGCGCGGTCGCGGACCCGCGCGACTGGCGCATCGCCCCGCGCCTGCGCACGACCCGCAAGGCAAAGAAATTGCTCGCCAACGAAAAGCGTAAGTTTGGCGCTGCCCAGCCGCTGATCGAGCTCACCGGGGCCTCCACCGGCGAGGACAGCCGCCCCAACCTCTTCGCCGACTTCGCCGGCCTGCGGTCCACCCGCCTGTGTCACGCCAGCCTCAACGTCGGCGAGCAAGGCACCCCACCTCTGCTCACCGGCAAATCTCTTTGGGGCTATGTCCAAGAACAGGCCTGGCCCGCCGTGGACCGTATTAACACAGCTCGGCTCCGTCAGTGGGAGATCGAGGGGGAAAAGCGCCTGGGCGCTGCCTTCTGATCCGCTATGCCCGACGCCGGCCTGCGCACGGACGACGAATCCCTCGCGGCACAGCCGCCGCTGCGAGTCCGCAATCTCCACAACTTCATCTACTGCCCGCGGCTATTTTACCTGCAGTGGGTGGAGAACATCTTTCAGGAAAACGCCGACACGGTCGAGGGCTCCACGACCCACCGCAACGTGGATCGTCCCTCCCGCTGGGCCGACCCCGTTGCGGTCGGACTCCCGGAGGGAACAGCAATTCGCAGTCTGCGGCTGGAGAGCACAACCCTCGGTCTCGTCGGCATGGTGGACCTCGTCGAAGGCGGACCGGCTGGCCCCGAGGTCATCGACTACAAGAAGGGTAGCGCGTGGCGCGGTTCCGACGGCGAACGGCGTGCCAAGGAGCCCGACCGCATTCAGGTTGCCGCTTATGCTCTTCTTTTGCGCGAGAACGGCGTCACCCCCGTTCGCGGCTGGATCTATTACGCCGCGGATAAACGACGTGTCCCCGTCGATCTCTCCGAGGAATTGTTCGCCGCCGTTCGCACCGCCCTGGCCGACGCCCGCGCCACTGCCGCTGCCGGGCAGCTTCCGCCGCCGCTGCGCAACGATCCCCGCTGCCTCTACTGCTCTGCCTATCCGGTCTGCCTGCCCAACGAGTCGCTCTGGTGGAACCGGCCTCCGCAAGACCCTCCGGCGCAGCGTTCCTTTCCTTTTGCCCCGGACGCGGATGCGCCAAGCTACCAGAAATTACTCGATGCCCTTGAATTCGCCCCCGGTTCCGCCGATCGTGACGCGACGCTGCAGCCACCGCGCCCGGAAGGCGACGAGGGCGAGGTCCTCGTCGTCCAGACCGCTGGCGCCCAGGTCGGTCAGCGCGGCGACCAGATCGTCGTTAGTGTGAAGGGCCAGGACCTCACCCGTCTTCCCGGCCGCCAAGTCCGTGCCATCTACCTTTATGGGGCCGTCCAACTCACCGCCCAAGCCGCCGAGACCTGCCTCGAGCTCGGCATTGATGTCGCCCGCTTCTCCCCCGCCGGACGCTTTCTCGGCCTCCTGCGCGGTCTGCCTGCCAGCGGCGTGGATGCGCGCCGGGGCCAATACCGCCTCTTCGATTTGCCCGGCGTTCGTCTCCGCCTCGCCGCCGAGTGCATTCGCGCCAAAATTCATAATCAGCGCGTGTTGCTGATGCGCAACGGCGCCGCTCCCGAAGCCGCGCTCCGGGCTCTTGCCGAGCTGCGTGATGCCGCTCCCAAGGTCCCCGATCTGGGCGCGCTGCTGGGTATCGAGGGCGCGGCCGCCGCCATCTATTTCGCTGAGTTCGCCTCCATGCTCAAACAGCATTGGGCATTCGACTGGCATGGCCGCAACCGTCGCCCACCGCGCGATCCCGTCAACGCGACGCTTTCGCTCGGCTACTCTATGCTCGCCAAAGAACTGACAGGCACCTGCTACGCCGTCGGCCTCGACCCCTTCCTGGGATTCTTCCACCAGCCGCGTTACGGCCGCCCCGCCCTCGCGCTCGATCTGATGGAGGAATTCCGCCCGCTGCTGGCCGACAGCGTGGCCATCAGCTTGGCCAACCGCGGCGAGCTTGGCCCGGAGGATTTTATCGCTAGCGCCAGCGGCACGTTTCTCAACGACCGCGGCCGTCATGCGTTCTGGGACGCCTGGTTCCGGCGCCTTGATACCGAGGTCAGCCATCCCGAGTTCAATTACAAAATGCCCTATCGCCGCATGCTCGAGGTCCAGGCCCGCCAACTCTGGAGATTTGTTCGCGGCGAGGCCGCGACTTACCACGGCTTCACCACCCGCTGACCCTCAATGCCTCGCACCCGCTTCCTCGTCAGCTACGACATCTCCGACCCAAAGCGCCTGCGCAAAGTCGCCTGCCTCCTCGAGGGTTTCGGCACCCGCCTGCAGTACTCCGTCTTCGAGTGCGCCCTCGACGGCCTCCGCCTCGCCGAGCTCAAATCCGAGCTCCACCCCGTGCTCAATTTCTCCGAGGACCAGGTTTTGTTCGTCTCCCTGGGCCCCAACTCCGAAGACGCCTCACTGCATATCGAAGCCCTCGGACTGCCCTATACGGTTCGGTCCCGCGTCACAGTCATTTGACTTCAGGCCGCCCCGGCGCCATAATCCCCTCGGCTAAGGCCACCGATCTCTTCCCCCCGCCATTCGGAAGACACGTTCGCTGATTTGACTGTTCCGGTCCGCGGTCACCCGCGCGAGCGCGACAGTGCTGGACCACCCCCAGGGGTGCGCTCGCAAACGGCATGGATCGGAGCCCAAATCGCTCAGTTGACCCCGGCCGCCCGCTTTGCGCATGTTTGAAAACTCGTTGCGCTCGCAACCGCGGCTATTTTCGCTACGGCCACAGGGCGGAAAACGCCGGCCAGCGGCGCAGCGAGCGCCAGCGAAGCGAGCGTGAGGCGGGTCAGTAAAGTAGGACAGAACGCAGCGAATCAGGCCAGCGCAGCGAGCGCCAGCGAAGCGAGCGTGAGGCGGCTCCAGCAGGCGGCCGTCGCCAACCGCGACTATGCCAGCGCAGCGAGCGCCAGCGAAGCGAGCGTGAGGCGGAACCTCAAGGTTTCACCCGCAGACAAGACCCTCCAGCGCAGCGAGCGCCAGCGAAGCGAGCGTGAAGCGGAGTAGCAACCCAGCGGCCGCCGGCCTCCGCTGCAAATCTCGTCGAATCCGTGATGGCGCGCACGCCAATGGATCAAGCGCGATCTCGATCTTGCTACTGGCACCGCGCCGAATCATTGCGCAGCCGCGTTTGGCCTCGAATAGCGGCCTCGCGGTTTGGTGGCCGCGCTGTTTTCCTCCCGCCCTCGCACACCCCCAATTCCGTTCGCCGGCGCGGGACATCCTGGGAATCCGGCTCACTGCCGCTCAGGGAGGTCAGGTCCTGGATCGCCTTCTCCCGCCGCAGCGCCTCCAGCCCCCTTGTCACCGTCTCCGCATCTGTCCTCGCTCCGCACGCCTTCCGCGCTCGCGCTAGCAAGTGCCCTTCCACATCCACCGTCTTCTTGACGCTAGTACGCCATCTCGCCCGTGGCGGGGTCCTCGGTGCGGAACAGCGCGCTGTAGTCTTTCACGGTCACGTCGAGCGTGCGTTCGCGGTTTTTCTTTTGCACTTCCGCGAGCACCGCGTCGAGCGCCATCGCACCGCGGTCTTTTTCCTGGTAGGTGCGCACGGAAACGGTCCCGTTCTCGGCTTCGCGCTTGCCCACCACCAGCATGTAGGGGATCTTGTGCAGCTCGGCTTCCCGGATGCGGTAGTTGATCTTGCTTTCCGCGACGGAAAGCTCGGCGCGCAGTCCGGCGGCTTCGCAGGCCTCGAGCACCTGCCGCCCGTAGTCCTGCTGCCCTTCGGCGATGGGCAGCACCATCACCTGCACCGGCGCCAGCCAGGTGGGCAGCGCGCCGGCGAAGTGCTCCAGCAGGATGCCCAGGAAGCGCTCCACCGAGCCGAACAGGGCGCGGTGGATGACCACCGGCGTGCGCGGCTGGTTGTCGCGGTCGGTGAACTCGAGCTCGAAGCTCCGCGGCAGGTTGAAATCGAGCTGCACCGTGCCGCACTGCCACTGCCGCCCCATCGAGTCGTGCACCATCACGTCAATCTTGGGGCCGTAGAAGGCGCCGCCGCCCGCCTCGACCTCGTACTCCAGCTTCATTGCGGCCAGGGCTTGGCGCAGCCCGGCCTCGGCCTTCTCCCAGAGCTCGGGCAGCCCCATGGCTTTTTCCGGCTTGGTGGAAAGGGTGATGGAGTAGCGCAGGCCGAAGAAGCCGTAGATCAACTGCAGCAGCTCGAGCACGCGCATGATTTCGGCTTGGATCTGATCTTCGTGCAGGTAGATATGGGCGTCGTCCTGGCTGAACACGCGTGCCCGCATCAGTCCGTGCAGCGCCCCGGCGACCTCGTTGCGGTGCAGAAGCTGGCCTTGGCTGATGCGCAGCGGCAGCTCGCGGTAGGAGTGCTGCCGGGTCTTGTAGTACAGCATCGTGTCGGGGCAGTTCATGGGCTTGAGCGCCATGTTGGCTTCGGGCGAGCCGCCCTCGTGCATAAGGA
>JBOGKL010000158.1:0-2274 GCA_050745525.1 Terriglobales bacterium
CCTACACGCTGCAACCCGGCACGCTGGCCGAAGTGGAAAAGCGCTTCGGCGAATCGCTGCCGGTGCGGCAGAAGCATTCGAAGCTGGCGGCATTCTGGCATTCAGAAGTCGGTCCGCTGAACCAGATCATCCATGTCTGGGCCTACGACAGTTTCGAGCACCGCGCCTCGGTGCGCGCCGCCGCGCAGAAGGAAGAAGGCTGGCCGCCGCCGATCCGTGAATTCGTCGTGGCGCAGCAGAGCGAGGTGTTTCACCCCGCGCCGTTCTCTCCGCCGCTGGAACCGCGCGCCATTGGCCCTTTGTTCGAGATCCGCCAGTACACGCTCACCGCCGGCTCGATCCCCGGCCTGATCCAGCGCTGGTCGGAAAAGATCGAAGGGCGGCAGAAGTTCTCGCCGCTGGTCGCCGGCATGTACACGGAGTTCGGCGCCCTGAACAAATGGGTGCATATCTGGGCGTACAAGGACCTGAACGACCGCGCCCGAGTTCGCGCCGAGGCGGTTGCCGGCGGGCAATGGCCGGCCCGCAATCCGCCCGGTGTGGTGGTGAAGCAGGAGAATTCCCTGGTCATGCCAGCCTCGTTCTCGCCGATCCGCTAGCCGGGGCCGAGGAATGCGCTTTCCCTTCCCGGATGCTAGGGGAGTCGCACATCTCGTTTCATTCTCATTTCAAGCAGTCTACCCTGGTGGATAGCGTGGAATCGTTCCATTCCCCTGCGAAAGGTAATTGGGCCGGGCGGTTTGTAATAGCAGTTCCATCCGCCCAGGCGGGCGATTACCCAACTCGCCCGGGCAAGTCCCGCGGCCGGATGCGGGTTCTTCTGCCGTTCGGTGTTGCCTTCGAGAGTTGGAACCAGCGCCTCGACGGTCGCCGTTTCCTCCTCGGTGAACACCACCGAAGCCGGGAACTGGTGGTGCCCATCACGCTCCTGGGTCAATTGGATGTCGATGCAGGCGGCCTTCACTGCCGCCGCGGCAAGCTTCTCCAACCGGGCCGCGGTGGCGAGTTGGCTGTCCTCCAATTGCAGCCCCTGCGACTTGAGCACCCGAAACAGCTGTTCGATTACCCAGCGCTGGCGGTACCAATCGACGATCTCCCACGCCGCCGCCTCATTGGCGATGCCATGCGTGGTCAGCAGCCGCCAGTGCAGCGGCTCGACATCCGCTGGCGGGTCGATCTCCCGCACCTCAACACATCGCAGGCAGACCGCCTCCGGCAGGGTGCGATCCATCTCGCTGTCCGGCCGGCTGATGGTCACCTCGCCATAGCGCAGTTGCACGACCGCGCTTCGCTTGCGCTTGCCCGGCTCGTGCGCCGGCAGTTCGATCTTGCGCCGTCCGGCCACCGGGAACTGCGCCATCGCGGCGAACAACATGCCGCCGCCCGCCAGCCGGCGATCGGTCATGCAGCGGGTCAGCATGTGACAGGTAGCCGCCGGCACTGTGGCCCATTTGGCGTAGATGTCGGATTCGCGGTCGTCCAGCACCGTCACCATCGCGGCAGGTTCCAGCACCTGCTTGGCCTGCGCCGCGGCGCGCAACCAGCGCATCGATTCGCGGTCTTCCAGCGGGCGCTTGCAATGCGGCACCGGGTTCACGCCAGACCGGGTCCAGATCTCGCCCCCAACCAGGCCAAGGCAGCCGCCGCTGCCGGCATCAACCGCGATCATCGCGTGCACCAGCAGGCCGTGGGCCTTGCCCTTCTTCACCGGCCCAAGCCCGCGGCGGCGCTGCGCCGTGGTGGGGAATTTCACTTCGCTGGTGTCGTCGATGGCGAGCACATGGCGCCCGGCACAGGCCGAAGCGGTGCGCTCGCTCCAACTGGCGATAATCTGCCCTGCCGTCACCTTGCGGTTGGCAAAGAACCGTCCGGCCCCCAGTTCCCCGCCGCGGCAGCCACCCAGCCGTTTGAGGCACACGGTCTTGGCAGCAACCATCCGTTCGAGGATCGCACCCCCCTTTTTGTGAGGCGCCCATCCCCGAATGTCCCGAGTGTATCCTTCATCGCGACTTCTCTCGTCCGTGGCTGTTATATTCACCACCACATCCGCGCCGCGTCGGGCAACCCATGCGTGATCACATCCCGATTCCCACATTACTTCTGTGCATGCTCTAGTTCCCGGATGGGGAGGGGAAGCCGGCACACCGACCGGCCATCTGAAAGCACGGTGGGCGCGGCGCTAACGGAAAATTGAATGCGGCCCGGAGCTGGCGCCGTGTCCTTCGTTCCATCGCATGGCCGGCGGTTCGTGCTCATGATCATGCGGCGCCAGGG
>JBOGKL010000159.1:0-6187 GCA_050745525.1 Terriglobales bacterium
GCTGTAGGCAGCTACATTCATGCCGGAGGCAAGCTGGGCGTGCTGGTCGAGGTGGCCTGCGAGAGCGACTTCGTCGCCCGCACGGATGAGTTCCAGCAACTCGTGCACGACCTTGCCATGCACATCGCCGCCGCCGGTCCCACGTATCTCACGCGCGAGGAAATTCCCGCGGCCGCGCTGGCCGCCGAGCGCGAGAGACTGCACGAGCAGGCCGTGGCGCTCAATGCGGGCAAGCCCGCCGCCATTCTGGAGAAGATCGTCGAGGGCAAGCTGGCGAAGTTCTACGAGGACCACTGCCTGGCCGAGCAGCACTTCGTCAAGGACGACAAGCTGACCGTTACCGAGCTCGTGGCGGGCGCCATCGGCCGGATGGGAGAAAACATCCAGGTGCGGCGCTTCTGCCGCTTCAAGATCGGCGACGCCGCCTCCGCCTGAGGCCATGGCATCCGGGTTCCAGCGTGTGCTGCTCAAATTGTCCGGCGAGGCGCTGGCCGGCGGCGCAGCCTTTGGCATCTCTCCCGAGCGCATGGGCGCCCTTGCCGGCGAGATCGTCGAGGCCGCCAAGGGCGGTGTCCAGATCGCACTGGTGCTGGGCGGAGGCAACTTCTTCCGTGGCGTCGCGCTGCAGGCGCGCCAGATGGACCGCGTCGCCGCCGATCAGATGGGCATGCTGGCCACCGTCATCAACGGCCTCGCCATGCAGGATGCCCTCGAGCGCCGCGGCCTCGACACGCGCGTGATGAGCGCCATCGAGATGAACCAGGTGGCCGAGCGCTTCATCCGCCGCCGCGCCATCCGCCATCTGGAAAAGGGCCGCTGCGTCATCTTTGTGGGCGGCACCGGCAGCCCGTATTTTTCCACCGATACCGCGGCCGCCCTGCGCGCCATGGAGATCCGCGCCCAGGTCATCCTCAAAGGCACCAAGGTGGATGGCATTTACGACGCCGATCCGGTCATCACCCCCAACGCCGTCCGCTTTCCCTCGATTGATTACCAGGACTTCATCCAGCGCAACCTGCGCGTCATGGACATGGCCGCCATCTCGCTCTGCCGCGACAATCACCTTCCCGTGATCGTCTTCAGCCTGCTGCAGCCCGGCAACATCGTGCAGGTCATCCGCGGCGAGCCCATCGGCTCCCGCATTGGTCCGCCGCCCTCTCTCGGAGCCGCTTCATGAGCCAACCCGCCAAACCTCACGTCGCCGCCAGCGCCGGCGTGCCCGCGCTGCGCCCTGTCTTTCAGCAGTTGACCCAGCGCATGGAGACCACCGCCGAGGATTTCCGCAATTCTCTGGCGGCCATCCGCACCGGCCGCGCCTCGGTGCATCTGCTCGACAACGTGCGCGCGGAATATTACGGCACCGCCATGCCGCTGAACCAGTTGGCGACCATCCACGCGCCCGAGCCGCAGATGATCACCGTCCAGCCTTTTGACGCCTCCGCGCTGGGGGCGATTGAAAGGGCCATCCGCGCCGCCGACCTCGGCCTCAATCCGGGCAATGACGGCAAGCTGATCCGCATCCCCGTGCCCCCGCTCACCGCCGAGCGCCGCCAGGGGCTGGTGAAGACGCTGCACAAGGCGCTCGAAGAGCACCGCACCGGCCTGCGCAACATCCGCCGCGACGGCAACGAAGCGGCGAAGAAGCTTAAGACCTCCAAGCAGATCGGCGAAGACGAGGAGAAGCGCGCCCTCGAAGACATCCAAAAGCTCACCGAAGCCGAGCAGGCCAAGATTGACGATATGGCCGCCACCAAAGAGAAGGAAATAACCACGCTCTGAGCGAGACCTACGCCTTCGCGGCGCTCGCTGCTGTTAAGTCGAAGGTGTCGCCCATCTGCGGGACTGACGTCCGGACTCCGGCCGCGTTCAGGTCCTTGGCCAGCACCTGAGCTGCCGAGGCTTCGCCGTGGACCAGCAGCACCTGTTCCGGCCTGCCGCCTGCCTGCGCCCATGCCAGCAGATCGTCATGGTCAGCGTGGGCCGAAAAGCCACCAATGGTGGTCACCTGCGCCCGCACGGACACCGGTTCGCCGTAGATCTTCACTTCCTTCGCGCCATCAATGATCTGGCGCGCCGGCGTGCCGTTGGCCGCGTAGCCGACGAAGACGATGTGGTTGCGCGCGTCGCCGAGATTGTGCGCCAGGTGGTGCAGGATGCGCCCTCCGGTGGCCATGCCCGAGCCGGCCATGATGACGGCGCCGTGCGCCTTCTGAATGGCTATCGAGGCCGGCCCCGTGCGCGTGAACTGCAGCGCAGGCAGCGCAAACGGATCCGTGCCCCCGGCCAGCAGCGCCTTCATTTCGGCGTTGAAGCACTCGGGATGGCGCTTGAAAATTTCCGTCGCCGAAATCGCCATGGGCGAATCCAGGAACACGGGTGTCTGGGCCGCCAGCACGCCGTCGCGGATCATCTCGCGCAGGTAGTACAAAAGATCCTGCGCCCGCTCCAGGGCGAACGTCGGGATCACGACGTTGCCGCCGCGCGCGACGGTCTCCGTCACCGCCTTGCGGAACTCCTCGATCGAGGCCGCCTGCGAGCGATGGTTCCGGTCGCCGTAGGTGGATTCCATCACCAGCACGCCGGCGGCTGGGGGCGCCTCGTGCGGGTTCAGGATCGGCTTGTCCCGGTTCCCGAGGTCGCCGCTGAACACAACGCGCCGCTGCTGGCCGCTTTCGCTCAGTTCCAGCAGGATCGAGGCCGAGCCCAGGATGTGTCCGGCGTCGTGAAAGGTGGCACGCACGCCCGCGGCGACCTCGCGCGCGGCGCCGTAGGTCATGGCGCCCTCGAAGCGCGCCAGCGCCCGCTGCACCTCGGTGGCGTCGTAGAGTGCCTCGACCTGGTGCCGCCGCGCCTCTTCCTCCTGCAGTCCGGCCGCGTCCTGCAGCACCAGCTTGGCCAAATCCACCGTCGCCGGATGGGTGAGAATGCGCCCGGCAAATCCCTGTTTCACCAGCAGCGGAATCCGCCCGCAGTGGTCCAGGTGGGCATGCGTCAGCAGCAGCAGGTCAATTTTGGCCGGATCGAAGCCGAACGGATCGGCATTTTCTTCGTGCAGCTTCCGGCTGCCCTGGAACATCCCGCAGTCCACCAGGATGTTCGCGCCCCCCACGCGGACCAAGTGGCAGGACCCGGTAACGTCGCCGGCAGCGCCGTGAAATTCAATTTCCATGCCTACCTGCGCGATCCGCTCGGCCAGTGCGCCACTTGCGCGGGGGTGCAGAGCGCCTGCGCGTCTTTCTGCGCTTGGGCGAAAATGCCCTGGATCTGCTCCCGGTCCCCGCTGCGCAGGGCCTGCATCGCCTGGGTGTTGGCTTGCTCGTAGATGGCTTCGATTTTCGTCTTCTGCTCGGGGCTCAGATGGACGGCGCGATCAATTCTCGCCACCATGAACTTGGCGCGCGCATCCGGCATCATGCGCTGCTGCGCGCGGGCGGCGGTTCCCGCCGCAAACAACCCGGCTCCCAGGACGAGCACGACGGCGGCAAAACCGCTCCGGCGGGAGTTCATGCCCCCACTATATCCAAATCGCGGCCACCAGCGCCAGCGTCAGCACGACTTCGGCCGCCGTCGCCCACTTCCCACGCGCCTCCAGCCAGTGCATCATGCGCGCAATCTTGCGCCGGAAGCCGTGCCCCACGAGCAGATACAGCCCCACCCAGCAGAAGCTGGAAATCGCCGCCACGGTCAGAAAATGCTGCAGCGATGCGCCCTGGAGACCATAGATCACGTAGGCTGCGCTGCGCAGCGGCGGGAAAAACTGAGCGCCGAGCACGGCTCCCGACGAGAGATGGAAATGCAGGTGGTGCAGGCCGATCCAGTGCACCAGAACGTCGCGGCCCGCGCGGCTGAGCAGGAACAGAATGAAGTCGTTGACCAGCATCCCGGCCACGCCGGCCACGGCCATGCGCACCAGTCCGTACGCCTCGCCCATTGTGGAAGCTGCCAATGCGATCATGGCTTCGCCGGGCAGGGCCAGCCATGCTTCCACGCTCAAAGCCAGAACGAGTCCAAGAATCGGGTGTCGGCGGATGAAGCGCAGCAAAACGTCTACTCCTATTATGCTACTTCGCTTGCATGTGCCTTGCCACTGCCGCCCACGCCCGCCAGCGTGGACTTCCCCGCATTTTTCGCGAAAAAACTCCCGTAGTGCGCGGCTCATTTTGCGCAGCAACGCTTACCGCTACACCCCTGCTACACTGGTAGCAGTAGCGCCCGTGCGGCGCGGCTAATCCCTCTACCTCGGGAGGTACGTATGGCGGGTCGTTCTGGTCCGACGTTCCAAAAGCGACAAAAGGAAAAGGCACGCCAGGAGAGACAGCGCGAAAAGGTCGAGCGCCGCACCGTCCGCAAGCAAGAGAAGGCTGACGGGGTTCCCACTTCCAACAACGAAATTGACTACAGTTTCAATCCCTACGAGGGGATGGACGAGCTGACCGACGACGTGATCAGCCGCACCGTAGACAATCTCCTGCCGCACAGCGACGAACAGTGAAGGGGCTGCCAGTCTAGTCTACTTAGTTTGCCCCGTCCGGATCGCCGCAATCAGTTGCAGCGCCTGCGGCAGGCTGTATCCACACGCCGGGTCCTTTACCCGGCACGTGGCCAGCGACCACTCGCACCCGCAGATGCAGGCCTTGTCGTTCAACTTCGCCAGTGCCACTTGCCGTTGCGCCGGCGTCAGTGCCTTCAGTGCCGCGGCGATGCCGGGAATGCCGATCGTCCCCACCTTGCCGTTCGGTGAGAGTGCGTCAATCCGCACTATATGTACCGAGGTCGGCATGCCCAGCAGCGCGCGCACCTCGGTGTTGAACACCACATAGGGATTGGCTCCGTGATTGCGCTGCTGCAGCTCTCCTTGCGGATCAATCACCCAGGTCACCGGGATCGAGGTGATCGGCCCGAAGCGCTGCTGCATCTCGGGGCTCGCCATCGCCACCGGATAATTGATCCCCAATGCGGCCGCCTTCTTCGCCACTTCCGCCGGCGGCAGTTCGTCCACCGACATCCCAATCACCTGGAGTTTTCCGGCGTACTCCCGCTGCAACCGCTCAAACTCTGGAATCTCCATCCGGCAGGGCCCGCACCAAGTCGCCCAGAAATTCAGCAGCACCACCTTGCCCCGCAACGCCGCCAGGCTGATGTGCTCTCCGTTCAGCGCCGTCACCGACAAGCTCGGCACTGGCCGCGGATGCTTGAACAAATACACGGCCGGCTCGGGAGTCTGCGCTCCCGCGGCAGCCATCCCCGCCAAGAGGAGGAGTATTCCTGCCCGCCGGATCCGTTTTAGAAATGCCATGCTAATCCGATGTCTGGAATCGGCATCCGATTCCATTTGTTGATGTTGATGAGGTCAAAGTCGGGGACTTTGTAGAGGATCTCGCGGTACTCGACCCGCAGGCTGATGTTCTTTCGTATTAGAAAATCCAGCCCGCCTCCGTAGTCAATGCCGGGCCGGTTCTGGTTGCCCGCGCCCGCCGTGTTGTTGCTTCCCACCGGATGGTACTTGAGGTAGCTGGCTCCGACGAGCAGAAAGGGCCGCCACCAGTCGCCGGTCGGGTCGGTGAACACGTAATCAAAGCTGTAGGTCGTGTTGAACGACGTGGCGAACAGGTTGCTGCCGTAGGTTTGCCGCGGTTCGGCGCCGGAGACGCGAAACTCAAACGCGTTGTACTGGTTGATGTGCGTCAGCAGGCCCAACTGAAACCCAGCCACGTTGGTGGTGCTGAGCGGTTCGCTGTTGGCCGTGGTGGCGGAGGCGAACTGCATGGAACCGGAGGCGATGACCACAAATCGTCCGCCCCACACCGAGGGGGCCTGCTGCTCCGGCGTGGGCACGTTCTTTGCGATCGGCGGGTTCACCTGTGCCCGAGCGCCTACCCCGAGTCCCAGTCCCGCCAGCGCGATCACGCCCAGCCGGCGCAGCCACCTGCTCTTTCCCATGGATTGCATTCTCCTTCCCGATTGTACGATGGGTTCCCACGCACATGGCGCCCCGCCTCTATAATCGGAGTTGCCCATGCTGCGCATTGCGGCCATTGATTTTTTGAATGCGGCGCCCCTCATGTGGGGCCTCGACGCCGATCCTCGCTTCCGCCTGCGCCATTCGCTGCCCTCCGAGTGCGCCGACGCGCTGCGCGCCGGTACGGCCGATCTCGGCGTCATTCCGGTCATCGAACTGGCCCGCATC
>JBOGKL010000160.1:0-5491 GCA_050745525.1 Terriglobales bacterium
CTCCCGTCCGGTGCCGATCCTGGGCGTGCTGCCGCCGAATTTTCTGTTCCCCGGCAATCCGCAGGTGCTCGAACCTCTGCAGCCGGAAGCGATGACCACCGGCCGCAGCACCAACGTCATCAACGTCATCGGACGCCTCAAGCCCGGTGTGTCGCTCGCCGCCGCGCAAGACGAGATGCACGCCATCGGCGCGCGGCTGTCGAAGGAGTATCCCCAGGCCGACGGCACGCATACAGTCGGCCTGGTCCCGCTGCAACAGCAATGGACCGGCAGCCAGGGCCCCACGCTCTGGATGTTGTTCGGCGCCACCGGCCTGGTGCTGCTCATCGCCTGCGCCGATCTGGCCAACCTGCTGTTGGCGCGGGCGCTGGGCCGCGGACGCGAGATTGCGGTGCGCATCGCGCTGGGCGCCGAGCCGCGGCGCATCGCGCGCCAGTTGCTGACCGAGAGCATCGTTCTGGCCCTCCTGGGCGGGGCGGCGGGGCTGGCGCTGGCCTATGCCGGCATGCATGCACTGCTGGCTTGGGCGCCGGCCGCGCAGGCGGTCTCGCTGACGCCTACGCTCTCTCTGCATGCGGCCATGGATTGGCCCATCGTCGCGTTCACGCTGGCGCTGGCCGTCCTCACCGGCATCGTGTTCGGCTTGGCGCCCGCCTGGCACGCCGCGCGCATGAGCCGCCGCTCGAGCCTGCAACAGGAAACCGGACGCAGCGCCGGCGGCCGCTCCGGCCGCACGCTGCGCCGCGCGCTGGTGATCGCTGAAATTTCTCTCACCTTGCCGCTGCTGCTCGGCGCCGGGATGCTGCTCGGCAACCTGGCCCGGCTGCAGCACACGCAGGGCGGCTTTCGGGCCGATCACATGCTGACGGCGCATCTGGCGCTGTCGCCCAGCCGTTACCCGACCACGGCCACAGTCACGGCCTTTTCGCGCCGCTTGCTGACGCGGCTGCGGGCGCAGCCGGGCGTGCGCGCCGCCGCGCTGACGACGGTGCTGCCGTTTGAGCTCTCGCCCGATCTGCCCTTTGAAATAGACGGCAAGGCCGTGGGTCCGCACGATGCGCACGATGCGCAGTACCACCCCAGCACGCCGGAAACCCTCGCCGCCTTCGGCATTCCCCTGCTGCGCGGACGCGCCTTCAACGACGCCGACACGGCTCACTCGGCGCCCGTGGCGCTGATCAACGAAGCCGCCGCCCGCGAATGGTGGCCGCACCAGGATCCGGTGGGGCACAGCATCTGGCTGGGCAAGCCGCTCATGGTGGTGGAATCGGCGCCGCGCACAATCGTGGGCGTGGTGGGCAGCGTGCGCCAGGATGGGCTGGCGCAACCGGCGCCTGCGGCCATCTACGTTCCGGAAGCGCAACTGCCGGACGCGGAGATGGAGTTGTTCATCCGGCTGCTTCCGCTGGCGCTGGCGGTGCGCACCTCGGGCGACCCCGGCGCCGCCGCCGTCGCGGTGCAGCGCGCGGTGTGGAGCATTGACCCGCAGCAGCCGGTCTCCGATCTTCTCCCCATGCGCGAGGTCGAGGAAACCGCGCTCGGCGGCCGCCGCCTCAACCTGGCGCTGCTCGGGATTTTCGCCGCCCTGGCGCTGGCGCTGGCGGCCATGGGCATTTACGGCGTGATGTCGTACGGCGTGGCCCAGCGCACCCGCGAGCTGGGCCTTCGCTCCGCCCTCGGCGCCACGCGCTCGCAGTTGACCGTACTGGTTTTGCAAGAAGGCCTAACCATGGCCGTCGGAGGCGTGGTGCTGGGCACGCTGGCGGCTTGGCTCCTGCAGCGCCTGCTCGCGCACCAGGTCTCCGGCTTCGCGAGCTTCCCTCCCGCCGTCACCGCGCTGATCGCCGCCGTGCTGCTGCTGGTGGCGCTAGCGGCCTCGCTCGCCCCCGCCCTCCGCGCCGCCTCCCTCGACCCCCTGCTCGCCCTGCGCCAGGAGTAGCGCCCTCGGCGGGAACGCCGGGGCCGCGGACGTCAATCCGGGTCGGCGCCGATAACCGCAAAGCCATACATCCGTGCCGCGCGCGCCAGAGCGCGGTCGTGCGTGGCAAACGACATTTCTGTTTCGTGGCTCTCCTGCCAGCCCAGCGCGGTCGCCAGATGAATCGCGTCCAGCGTTCCCAGGGGAACGGCCATCGGCCTGCTCGCGCGATTTAAGACCGCAGGCGTCAACTCGATTCTCTCCACGAACTGCAGCAAGGCAGCGAGGGTGTGTTGCCGTTTTTCGATGGCCGTGCCCGCCGGATCCGCCAACCGATTCCGGTCCAGCGTGCGCAGGCACTCGATTTCGGTCAGATGACCCGCCACGGCGTATTCCTCGCGTCCCCGCAGATCGAGAAAGCCGGGCCGGCGGTACAGGTACCTCAGCACGACGGAGGAATCCAGGTACAGGTACCTCACCGCCGCTGCCGGTCTCGCAACAAATCTTCGACCACGTCGTACCCAAGATCGTTGGGCGGAGGCAACGTTCTGAAGTTGCGCAGCGACTCTTTCGCCGGCCGGGTATGCAATCCGTTTTGCGCTTCCGGACCCAAGCGCGCCACCGGCGTTCCCCGGTCGGTAATGTGAATGAGTTCGCCCGACTTTGCTTCGCGCAAGTACCGGCTCAAATGCGCCTTGAATTGAGCAATCCCCACCCGCTTCATGACCTCATGATACCTCAACAGGTCTTATCTAATAGCGGCGGACATCGGCGACGACGCGCGACCGTGAAGCAGCCGGGACGAGCTGCGCTAGCGGTCTTGCTCGGGCCGCCCCGCGCCCCGCCACCTCGAAACCCGGCTCGCCGTGCGCCAGGGCTGGAATTCCCCAGACAGGACGAGCCTTGAGAGCCCCCGGCGGCCCACGGCGAAGCCTGCACCTGGGCGTAGAATGCAAGAGGCGGCATGCGCCACACGTCCGGGCTGAGCCCTGAGGGGTGGCGGAACAACTCTTGCGAGCGGCGCGCATCACAAAAGCATCGGAGCACGCCGAATGAAACGCCACTGGGTGAGGCTGGTTAATTCGCAGGTGTTCGGGCTTCTGCCCGGTAACGACCCGGACTACTGCGGGAGACAACAAATCGTGGTCCTGAAAGCCTACATTGACGAGAGCTACAGGGACAAGGGTGTATTTGCTTTGGCGGCGATTGCAATGCCAGCGCTGCAATGGGCGCAGTTCGAACCGAGATGGAGGCGGCGGATCTCCGCGAAGAACCGGCAGCTAAAGCTCGCCGGACGGCGACAGATCAGCCGCTTTCGCTGGGCTTAGGGAAATGAGGGAGCAGTTTGTCCGCGGTGGGATTTTACCGAGTCCGGCAACCGACACCTCCGCTAAACCTGATCCGCCGATAAGACACGCGCGAGACGTGAGTTCCCAAACCGGCTTCGCCGTCGATTAGGGCCGAGAGGCTCACCCGCGGGCGCGGGCGATGAGCGACGAGGTCGAGTAGCCGGAGACGAGCGGGATGCGCTCCACGCGCCCTCCGGCGGCGAGCACCTCGGGCTCGCCGACCACCGCGCCCGGACCCCAGTCGGCGCCCTTCACCAGCACGTCGGGCAGCAGCGTGGTGATCAGCGCCAGCGGCGTGGGGTCGCCGAACAGCGTCACGTAGTCCACCATCTCCAGGGCGTCGAGCACTTCCGCGCGCTCCATCTCGGAAATGATCGGGCGCTCGGGGCCTTTCGCCGCCTGCACGCCGGCATCGGTGTTGATGGCCACCAGCAGCGCATCGCCGAGCGCGCGCGCCTGCGCCAGCGTGCGCAGGTGGCCGGGATGCAGCAGGTCGTAGCAGCCGTTGGTGAAGACCAGCCGCCGTCCGGCGCGGCGGAGTGCGGCGCGTTCGGGCACAAACGCGTGCCAGTCGCGGTAGATCACGCCCCCTCGCCCGCTGCCGCCTGCGCCGTGCGCAGCAGATCGGCCGCCGCCTCGTTGCGCCCCAGCACGCTGATCTGGATGCCGGCAATCTCGCTGCGCAGCGCGCGCACCATCTCGCGCGCGATGGCCAGGCCTTCGCTCTTGGCCGCCTCCGCCGTCCGCGCCCCGCGCATGCGCTCGACGATCGCGGCGGGTATCTGCACCCGCAGCTCGTTCTGCATGAACTCGGCCTGGCGCACGCTCGTCAGCGGCCAGATGCCGGCAATCAACGGACGGCGGTGGCTCGCCGTATCGGCCAGAAAGCGGCGCAGCAGTTCGAGGTCGAACACCGGCTGCGTCACCACGTAGTCGGCGCCCGCCTCGACCTTCCAGCGGTAACGGCGCATCTCCTCCTCGTAATCCACCGCGCCCGGATTGGCGCCCACCCCGATCAGAAACCCCGTCTGCCCGCCCACCGTGTTGCCGCCCAGGTCGAGGCCGCGGTTCAGGTTGCTCACCAGGTTGGTGAGCCCGATGGCGTCCACGTCGAACACGGCGGTGGCGTCGGGATAATTGCCCAGCTTGGGCGGATCGCCGGTGATCACAATCAGGTTGCGCAGCCCCAGCGCGTAGCCGCCGAGCAGGTCCGACTGCATCGAGATCACGTTGCGGTCGCGGCAGCAGTAGTGCAGCACCGGCTCGATGGAGAGGCGCGAGCGCAGCATCACCGCCAGCGCCTGATTGCTCATGCGCGCGTTGGCGCGCGGTCCGTCGGGGATGTTGATGGCGTCGGCGCCGTGATCCTGGAAAAACTCCGCGCTGGCAAGCTCGCGCGCGGCGTCGCTGCCGCGCGGCGGCAGGATCTCGACCATGGTCACGAACCGTCCCTCGGCCAGCTTTTTGCCCAGCGCCGAGCGCTCGGCGGCGGGCACCACGCGCCGTTCGTCGGCGTCGGGCTGCGCCAGCGTGGTCACGTGCACGCGGCGCTTGCCGGGCGCGGTCGAGCGCACGTAGTTGCGAATCCACTTGATGTGCTCGGGCGTGGTGCCGCAGCAGCCGCCCACGATCTTGGCCCCGGCGGCGATGAACTGGCGGGCGTAGTCGGCCAGATACTCGGGCGAGACCATGTAGAGGTTGCGCCCGTCCACGCTGCGCGGCTTGCCCGCGTTGGGCTGGGCGATGAGCGGACGCGTGGTGGCGCGCGCCATCTCCTCCAGCGCCTCGAGCATCCCCACCGGCCCGCCGCTGCAGTTGATGCCGATCACGTCGGCGCCCCAGGCGTGCATGCGGCGCGCGGCTTCGGCCGCGGGCGTGCCGTCGAGCGCGCGCCCCTCATCGTCAATGGTGATTTGCGCCACGATGGGCACGGTCGAGGCCTCGCGCGCGCCGGCAATCGCCTCGCGCAGTTCGCTGAGCTGGCCGAAGGTCTCGAGCATCAGTACATCGGCGCCCGCCTCCGCCAGCGCCGCCGCCTGCTCGCGGAACGCCGCGCGCGCCTCGGCGTAGCTCAACTTGCCCAGCGGTTCCAGATAAACGCCCAGCGGCCCCATGGCCCCCGCCACCCATGCCTCGCCCGCGCATCCGCGCGCCAACTCCACGCCCGCGCGGTTGATGGCCGCCACGCGGTCGCGCAGACCGTATTTTTCCAGCGCGATGGGGC
>JBOGKL010000161.1:0-8333 GCA_050745525.1 Terriglobales bacterium
GCCGCGCGGGGTGCCCGCGATCAATCGAGAACCCGCCGCATCACCGAGCTGCTGCAGTAGATAAACTGAAGCTCACGTCCTGCCCTACGCGTCGTATTTGGGTGGACAATAAGGTTGGCGGAGGCAAGGAATGCTGTTGCTCGTGCTGGCATTTTTAGGCGGGGTGCTGACCATCGTCAGCCCGTGTATCCTGCCGGTGCTGCCCTTCGTGTTTGCCCGCGCCGACCGCCCCTTCCGCCGCAGCACGCTGCCCATGCTCGTGGGCATGGGCGTTACCTTCGCCATCTTTGCCGCCTTGGCAACGGCGAGCGGCCAATGGATCGTGCGCAGCAACGAGTACGGCCGCATCATCGCCCTGGTGATCCTGGGGGCGCTAGGCGCAAGTCTTTTGCTGCCACCGCTGGCCGAATGGTTCAGCCGTCCGCTGGTGCGCTTGGGCGCCCGTCTGCGCGAGCGCGCCCAACGCAAGGAAGCCGGTGCGGCCGGCTCGGTGGTGCTGGGCGCGGCGATTGGCCTGCTCTGGGCGCCGTGCGCGGGGCCCATCCTGGGCCTGGTGCTGGGCGTGGCCGCCCTCAACGGATTCGGAACCTGGACGCTCAGCCTGCTGCTGGCCTTTGCTTGCGGCGCCATCTGCTCCCTCGTTGTGGTCTTACGCGCCGGCCGGCGCCTGTTGCAATCGCTCAAGCGCGGCCTGGGCGCGGAAGCCTGGGTGCGGCGCGGGCTGGGCGTCGCAGTGCTCGCCGGCGTTGTCGCCATCGCTCTCGGCGCCGACACGCAACTGCTGGCCGCCGTGCAGTACGTCAACACCAACGGCGTCGAGCAGCGCCTCGTGGCCATGCTGGCGCGCCCGCGCCCGGTGCGTGCCGCCGCGCCCGCCATGCAGAAGGTCATGCCGGTCAAGCTCGACAACGAGGGCACCATGCCCTCGCTGCAGGGCGCCGTCGCCTGGATCAACTCACCCCGCCTGACGCGGCGGAGCCTGCGCGGCAAGGTCGTGCTGGTGGATTTCTGGACTTATTCCTGCATCAACTGCCTGCGCTCGCTCCCCTACATCGAGTCCTGGGCCCAGAAATACAAGAGCCAGGGCCTGGTCGTGATCGGCGTGCATTCACCCGAGTTCGCCTTCGAGCGCGACGTGAACAACGTGCGCGCGGCGGTGCGGCGCCTCAAGCTGACCTTCCCCATCGCCGTGGACAGCAACCACCGCATCTGGAACGCCTTCAACAACGAATACTGGCCGGCGGACTATTTCATCGGCGCGCGCGGCGTCATCCGCTTTCACCATTTCGGCGAAGGCCAGTACGACGAATCCGAGCGCGTCATCCAAGAGCTGCTGGCGCAGGCGCACCATCAGCCGCTCCAGGCCGCAAGCAATCTCGTGCAGGTGGTGGGCCGCGGCGCCGAAGCCCCCGCCGACCTCTATCAGATCGAATCGCCGGAGACCTACATCGGCTACGCCCGCGGCGAGCGCTTCGACTCCCCGCAAAGTCTTGCCACCGATAAGATCGCCACCTACTCCGCCCCCGTACGCCCCTCGCTCAATCAGTGGGGCCTGGCCGGCTCCTGGATGGTCGGCCCGCACATGGCCATCTTAAAGAAGCCCGGCGGCGAGGTGATCTATCGCTTTCACGCCCGCGACCTGCACCTGGTCATGGGCTCCGGCACCGGCAAGCCCATTCGTTTCCGCGTCACCATTGACGGCACCGCGCCCGGCCCCGATCACGGCGTGGACACCGGCGCCCAAGGCATGGGCACGGTTACCGCCTACCGCCTCTACCAACTTGTGCGCCAAAAAGGCCACGTCGAGGACCGCACCTTCACCATCGAGTTCCTCGACCCCGGCGTCAAGGTCTTCTCCTTCACCTTCGGCTAGACTCTTTGCGTCGGATTCAACTCACGGCCGCGGCGGCAGCCGGTCCCGCTCCAGCAGCGCCTTGCGCCGCTCATAGTCCTCGGGCGTGATCTCGCCCCGCGCCAGCCGGTGCTGCAGCACCTCCAGCGGCGTCAGCCGCGTCGTGTTCCGGTTGGGCACCCACCAGGCAAACGCCCAAATGATGATGATGATCCATACGACCCACCAGATCCACCACCATCCGGCCCACCCCATGTGCCCCATGCCCCCATAGATGCTCGGCCCCCACCCCGCGCACGCGAGCCCCACCCCGGCGAAGGGAGCGAGCCTACTCCGCTTCCCGCAACTGCCCCAATCGCCGCCGCGCCCAGAGCCAAACAACTATTGCCCAAACGGGGAAGGCGATGAATGCCAGCAGGCTCATCGGGCCGGTTGCACTGAACCCAGGCGGCGCAAACCACATCCTCCTCCCCCGGGGTGCGGCTGCCGTCGCGGGTCGAGATGCCGCCCCCCAACGCCGCTACCTTACGCGGGGGTCGCGCCGTTTGCACCGCGGGCGGAGCCGGCGCGAAAGCCGCGGTGCCAAGCAAGGCGGCCCGCACCCATCTCCCTAGGCCCTGGCGGACCGCTGCAAGCGGGCTGACGCCAAACGACGCGGCACGTCGTTTACGCAGGCCGACCGAGCCTCGCGCTCATCAATGCCGACCCACACATTGACAGTCAGGCAAGATTCCGTCAAACAAAAATGAGTGCCCCGGCGGCTTACTCTTCCGCTCCATCTCGCATCTAACCTCTGTGTAACCCAAAATTGCCGGTCGCCGGGGGCCAGCTCCACCCCCGCGCCCGCCTGGGCAGCCCGCCGGATACCGTGGGTGCGCACCGCCGCCATCACGCACCACGTGTGTCTGCACACGTTCCTCTCGGCTGTCCCCGCCCCACGGACCACCAACCACCCATAGATGTCTCTCTCCGCCACTCCCGTTCCCGCCCCGGTCCTCGCCGATCCCCTCGCCCTGTTCCAGCTCCGCTGTGCCCACCGCCGCCGCGCCCATGCTCTGTCCCGCTCCCTCCGCGCCGCTGCCACCGCCAAAGCCGGTGGCACCCTCCGTAGCTTTGGCGAAGGAGGGCCTGTCTTATCGCGCGACCTGCGCCTCGCCCGCCGCGAACAGCGACAAACCTCCCGCCTCTGCCTCGCGCGCCAGCGCGAGGCACCCTGCGAAGCCCAAAGGGCGAAGCAGGGCAGAGATCCAAGGTCGTTCCAGCCTCTGCCTCGCAAACAGGCCGAGCTCGCTCACGCCGGCCGTTCCAGCGGTTTTAGCGCCTGGCTCAAAGCCCACAACATCCCCCGCCAGGCCGCCTATCGCCTCCTCAACAAATTCAGCAAACCCGCTCCAGTCAAGGGTTTAATTTGTACCAAACCTGACGCCGCCCGGCCCGCCGACCTGGGGCTGCTGCCCGAAGCAGCCCGCTTCCGCCTCTCTCCGTTCCACTCCGCACTTGCCCACCGCGTTCTTCTAGACGCCCGCGAGCGCTGCCTTCGCCGCGATCTTGCCGCCCCCATTGTCCACGCCTTCCTCCAATTCCTCTCCGGCCCCCATCTGACCGCCGCCCAAGCCTGGCTCAACGGTTCCGACCCCGATTTCCCTTGCCGCCGCCTGAAGCGGCGGCACCCTGCGTAGCTTTAGCGAAGCAGGGCGAAGACCTGGTCTCACCCGCCCGACCGGCCAGATCCATGAAATCAATCGCTTACAGACCGGCATTGCCCTAAATTGCTCCCTCGATCGCGTGGAGTGCACCTCAAAACTGAACCCGGGGTGCGCGCCGCTTACCCGCCTCCGGGAAATAACGCGGACCAGGCAGCGCCCCGGCGCACCGCCACCGCTGCAGTTCCTAACAGCTAACAGCTAACAGCTAATAGCTGACGAGGGCGGCCGCAGGCCGCCCTCGTCCCGCGCCCATGAACGAACACAACGCTACAATTTTTAATGTGGAGCTTCGCGCCACCAAGGAATGACTAAGGCGCCGCGCAAAACGCAAGTCCTGTGGGCCGTGCTCGATCCGGCCAGCCTCAACGTGCGGCCCGGCTCGCCCGATCCGCTGGGGGCAACCTGGGACGGCGCGGGCGTGAACTTCGCCCTGTTTTCCGCCTCGGCGCAGGGCGTGCAGCTTTGTCTGCGCGACTTCGAAGGCTTTCGCGAGGCGCGGCTGCCGCTGCAGGAGCGCACCGGCGAGGTGTGGCACGCCTACGTCCCCGGCCTGGCGCCGGGCCTGCGCTACAACTATCGTGTCAGCGGAACTTATGTCCGGGCGGCAGGGCAGCGCACCAACGAGCACAAGCTGCTGCTGGACCCCTACGCCCGCGCCTTCGATGGCCACGTGCATTGGGACGACACCCTGTTCGGCTATCGCGTCGGTGCCCGCAACGCCGATCTCAGCGCCGACCGGCGCGACAGCCTGCCCGCGGTGCCCGCCTGCCTCGTGGTGGACGAGCGCTTTGACTGGCAACAGGACGAGTCGCCCCGCACCGCCTGGAACCAGAGCATCATCTACGAACTGCACGTGAAGGGTTTTACCGCCCGCCATCCGGCGATCCCGCCCGAGTTGCGCGGCACCTATAGCGGCCTCGCGCATCCGGCCTCGATCGCACACCTGACCTCGCTGGGCGTCACCGCCGTCGAGCTGCTGCCGGTGCAGCAGCGGCTGTCCAGTCGAAGTCTGGCCGAGCGCAGCTTGAGCGACTACTGGGGCTATAACACCGTCGGCTTTTTCGCCCCCGACCTCCGCTTCAGCGGCGGCGGCAAGGCGGGCGCGCAGGTGGCCGAGTTCAAGCGCATGGTGCAGGCGCTGCACCGCGCCGGCCTGGAAGTCATCCTGGATGTGGTCTACAACCACACCGGCGAGGGGAATCAACTCGGTCCCACCCTCTGCTTCCGCGGACTTGATAACGCCAGCTACTATCGCCTCGCCGGCGAGCGCCGCTACTACACCGATTTCACCGGCTGCGGCAACACCCTCAACCTCCCGCATCCACAGGTGCTGCGCCTGGTCATGGATAGCCTCCGCTACTGGGTCACCCAGATGCATGTGGATGGGTTTCGTTTCGATCTGGCCTCCACACTCGGCCGCGGCGCGGAAGCCTTCGAGCGCTGGGGCACCTTCTTTTCGGCCCTCCATCAGGACCCGCTGCTGCGGCGCGTCAAGCTGATCGCCGAACCTTGGGACCTCGGACCCGGCGGCTACCAGGCGGGCAATTTCCCCTTTCCCTGGTCGGAGTGGAACGGCAAGTTCCGCGACGCCATGCGCGATTACTGGCGCGCGGCCGATGGCGGCCTGGGTGAGTTCGCCACGCGTCTCACCGGCAGCTCCGACCTCTACGAGCCCAGCGGCCGCCTCACCCGCGCCAGCGTCAACTTCATTACCGCGCACGACGGCTTCACCCTGCGCGACCTGGTCAGCTACAACGAGAAACACAACGAGGCCAATGGGGAAGAGAACCGCGACGGCGACAATGAGAACCGCTCCTGGAATTGCGGCGCCGAGGGGGAAACCGCCGATGCCGCCGTGCTGGCGCTGCGCGCGCGCCAGCGCCGCAATCTTCTGGCCACGCTCCTTCTCGCCCAAGGCGTGCCCATGCTCCTCGCCGGCGATGAAATCGGCCGCACGCAACAGGGCAACAACAACGCCTACTGCCAGGATTCTGAGCTTTCCTGGCTGGATTGGGAGCACGCCGACGCCGAGTTCCTCGAGTTCTGCCGCGGCCTGATCGCCTTCTACCGCGAGCATCCGGTCTTCCGCCGCCGGCAGTGGTTTCAAGGGCGGGCCCAGCGCGGCAGCAGCGCCGATATCGCCTGGTTCCGGCCCGACGGCCAGCCCATGAACGGGGACGACTGGAACCACGGCCACGCGCTCACCGTCTATCTCAACGGCCATGCCGTGCCTTCGCGCAATGACCAGGGCGGACGCATCCTCGACGACAGCTTCTGCCTGCTCTTCAACGCGCATCACGAGGCGGTCGAGTTTCATCTGCCTCCGTCCGCCGCAACCGACGGCGCGCAATCGTGGGCATGCGTGCTCGACACCCGCGCGGCCACGGTGGGCGCAGAAGCGGGCGAGCAGGCGGCCGGGAGCACGCTCAAGATCGAAGCCCGCTCGCTGCAGGTGTGGCGGCGGCGGCCGTGAACCTCCGCGGCAGCTACCGCCTGCAGCTTCGTCCCGGCTTTGGCTTCGACGAAGCCATCGAGGTGGTTCCGTATCTGGCGGCGCTGGGCATCAGCCACGTCTTCCTGTCGCCGATCCTCACTGCGGCGCCCGGCAGCGAGCATGGCTACGATGTCGCCGACCCGGAGACCGTGAACCCTGACTTGGGCGGCGAAAGCGGATTCCGCCACTGGTGCGCCGCCCTGCGCGCGACCGGATTGCGGCAGATCCTCGACATCGTGCCCAACCACATGTGCATCACCACGGCCCGCAATCGCTGGTGGTGGGACGTGCTGCGCCTGGGCCAACAAAGCCCCTACGCGAGCTACTTTGACGTGGACTGGAAGAAGCCGGACAAGTTGACGCTGCCCTGGCTGCGGCGCTCGCTCGCCGCCACGCTCGCCGCCGGTGAGTTGCGCGCCGAAGGAGACGTCCTGCATTACGGCGACATGGAGCTGCCGCTCGCGCCGGGCACCGCTGACGGCGATCTCGCAGCCGTGCTCGCGCGCCAGCACTATCGCTTGGCGCACTGGAGCATTTCGGACCGCGAACTGCCGTACCGCCGCTTCTTCGATGTCTCCCACCTTGTGGGCGTGCGTGTCGAGGAGCCGGACGTCTTCGCCGCCACCCACCGCCGCATCTTGGAGTGGCTCAACACGGGCGTGCTCGAGGGCGTGCGGGTGGATCACCTCGACGGCTTGCGCGAGCCGGCGGCCTACCTCGAGCGTCTGCATGCAGCGGCTCCGCAGGCCTGGATCGTCGTCGAAAAGATTCTTGCAGTCGGCGAGTCGCTTCCTCGGCACTGGCCGATTGCCGGAACCACCGGCTACGAGTTTCTCAACCTGACCATGGGTCTCGCCCTGGCGCCTGACAGCGCGGCCGCCCTAGAGACCTGCTACCACGACCTCGCCGGACCGCAACCTCTCTTTGCCACCGTGGCGCAGGAGTCGCGGCGCCAAATTCTCGGCAACCTGGTGCATAGCGAGCTGCGTCGCGTCAGTGCCCGTGTCAGCGCCATGTTGCGCGATCTTAGCCGCGGTGAAATCGAAGCCGCGCTGGTCGAAATGGCCGCGAGTTTCCCCGTCTATCGCACCTACGCCCCTGCCTTGGGCCCCATCGCACCCGAAGCCGCCGTGTTATTGCGCGCGACGGGTCCCACTCCGCTTGCCGAGTTTCTTCTGCGCGATGAGAACCGCGATACGCTGCTGTCTTTTCAGCAGCTCACGCCCGCCGTGTTCGCCAAAGGCGTCGAGGACACTGCCTTCTACCGCTCTTTCCGTTTGACCGCCCTGAACGAGGTCGGCGGCAACCCCGATCGCTGGGGCACGAGCCCCGCCGAGTTTCACGCCCGCTGCGCCGCGGCGCAGCAGCAGTGGCCGGCGGCCATGCTCAACTCCGGCACCCACGACACCAAGCGCGGCGAGGACGTGCGCGCCCGGCTCTGCCTGCTATCAGAAATTCCCGAGCGCTGGCACGCCGCCGTCCGCGCCTGGCAGCAACATCATCGGGGGCTGCATCGCGCCGCCGGCCTGGACGCCAACACGGAATACCTGTTCTATCAAACCCTCGTCGGCGCCTGGCCCATCAGCGAGGAGCGCATGCAGGCCTATCTGCTGAAATGCGTGCGCGAGGCCAAGGCGCACACCTCCTGGCGCAAGCCGAGCCCCGCCTACGACAACGCGCTGCGCCGTTTCGTGCATGCGGCGATGACCGACCGCGACTGGATGCGCGCCGTCGAGGCCTTCGTCGCGCCGCTGCTCGAACCCGGCCACGTGAATTCATTGACGCAACTGCTGCTGAAGCTGACCGCGCCGGGCGTGCCCAACGTTTACAATGGCAGCGAGCTTTGGGACATGCACCTGGTGGACCCCGACAACCGCGGGCCGGTGGATTTTGCCACGCGCCGACGCCTGCTGGCCGAACTGGATCCAGCGCCGTCGCCAGAAGCCATCTGGGCGCGTCAGGAGGAAGGCCTGCCTAAGCTCTGGCTCCTGCGCCAGGCGTTGCGCCTGCGCCGCGAGCGTCCCGGCGCGTTCTCCAGTTACACGCCGCTGGGCGCCGCAGGCGCGCACTGCAGCCATGTCGTCGCGTTCCTGCGCGGCGATGAAGTCGCCGCCGTCGCGCCCAGGTTGACGATGCACCTGCGCTCGCTCGATGCCACGATCGCTCTGCCGCCGGGCACCTGGCGCAATTGGCTGACTGGCGAAGCGCTCGGCGGCGGCCCGCAATCCGCCGCCACCCTCTTGCAGCGCTTTCCGGTGGCGCTGCTGGCGTGCTGCTCGGC
>JBOGKL010000162.1:0-2091 GCA_050745525.1 Terriglobales bacterium
ACCCCGTGGACCGCGCCGAGAGCAGTCTCGACGCGCTGGTGCCGGCGGCCAGCGATCAAGCCTACGACATGCGCGATGCCATACGCGCCGTGGCCGACGAGGGCTATTTGTTCGAGATCCAGGAGCATTTCGCCCCCAACCTGGTGATTGGCTTCTGCCGCCTGAACGGGCGCAGCGTGGGCGTGGTGGCGAACCAGCCGCTGCATCTGGCGGGCGTGCTCGACATCAACGCCAGCACCAAGGGCGCGCGCTTTGTGCGCTTCTGCGACGCCTTCAACATTCCCCTGGTGGTCTTCGAGGACGTGCCCGGCTTCCTGCCCGGCACCCAGCAGGAGTGGGGCGGCATCATCCGCCACGGCGCCAAGCTGCTGTACGCCTTTGCCGAAGCCACGGTGCCGAAGCTCACCGTGATCACGCGCAAGGCCTATGGCGGGGCCTACTGCGTCATGGCCTCCAAGCACCTGCGCACCGACGCCAACTTCGCCTGGCCCACGGCCGAGCTGGCGGTGATGGGCGCCGAAGCCGCCGTCAACGTGATCTATCGCCGCGAGTTGGAGCAGGCGGCCGATGCCGCAGCGCTGCGCCGCGAGCGCACCGAGGAGATGCGAGAGTGCTTCGCCTCGCCGTTTCCCGCCGCCGAGCGCGGCTACATCGACGCCATCATTCGCCCCAGCCAGACCCGCCAGCGGCTGATCCAATCGCTGGAAATGCTGCAGGGCAAGCGCGCGACGATGCCGCAGAAAAAGCACGGCAATATTCCGTTGTAAGACAGGTTATTGGTTGTTGGTTTGCCTGCCGGCTATCGCCGACTGGCTAATCCTGACGCAGGGCGATCAGCGGGTCCACGCGGGCGGCGCGGCGGGCGGGGAGTATGCAGGCGGCGAGCGCTACCGCGAGCAGCACCACGGCCACCATGGCGAGCGTCGTCGGATCACCAGGCTGCACGCCGAAGAGCAAGCTGCGGAGATAGCGCGTCAGCGCCCAGGCGCCGCCGGCGCCGAGCGCCAGGCCGATGGCGGTCATCAACGCCCCGCGCCCAGCCACCATGCGCAGCACGCGGCGCCGCTGCGCCCCGAGCGCCATGCGAATCCCTATTTCCCGCGTGCGCTGGCCGACTTCCTCGGCCAGGAGCCCGTACAGGCCGATGGCGGCGAGCAGCAGCGCCAGCCCGCCCGCGCAGGCCCCCAATTCCGCCAGCATGCGTTGCTGGAACAACATTCGCTCGATCAATGCGCTCTGGGTTGTGGGCTGTACCACGGGCATATTGGGAGCGAGTGAGGCCACCACCCGCCGCACCGCCGGCAGCAGCGCCATCGGGCTGGCGCCGGTGCGGACGGCAAACGTGGCGGAAAAGCCCTCTGTCTCGGGCCGGTAGAGCATGGGCTTGATTTTGCGGCTCAACTGCCCGAAATGTGTATCGCTCACCACGCCCACGATGACTTTCTTGTCACCGAGGCGCTGACCCAGCGCTTCGCCGTGCAGGTATTCGCGCACGAATGTCTGGTTGACAATGACCGCTACCGGCAGTGTGGGCTTGACGGCGAAATCGCTCGCATTGAAGCTGCGGCCGGCAAGCAGGCGCATGCCCAGGGTGGAGAAATATCCCGGCCCGATGCCGAGCATGTCCGCGGAGCGAACCCGCGCCTTGGGATCGGTGCCGATATTCACCCCACCCGCCTGCCCGCAGCCGGCGAGCATGGCGCAGTTCGAATAGCTGACCGAGCGCACGCCGGGCAGGGCGGCGATACCGTCGCGCAGTTGACTGTAAAACCGGGAGACCGCTGCGTCTTTGATGCCGGCGCTGGCCGGCTGGACGGAAAACAGCAGAAGATGGCTGGTATTGAAGCCGGGGTTCACGCTCCGTAAATCCTCGAGGGAGCGGACCAGCAGTCCGGCGCCGTTGAGGATCACGACCGTAAGCGCGATCTGCGCCACCACCAGCGTGCCGCCCACGGCGCCGCGCCGCCGCGCCGTGGTGCCCTCGCCCGTTTTGAGGGCGCCGGCCAGGTCGAGCCGCGACGCGCTCAGGCCCGGCGCCAGGCCGCGTGCGCCGCCCATCGCCGCGAGCAGCAGGCTCTCAGTGAGCAACTG
>JBOGKL010000163.1:0-7870 GCA_050745525.1 Terriglobales bacterium
GGGTAAATGGCTCTTTGTCGCCGCGGAAAGTGTCCAATGAATCGGCTGCGGCGTGGCGGCCAGCAACGGCGCCAACGCGCCCAGCACCAATCCCAGCACCGCCACCACTGCCCCTTGACCCCGGAATGCTTCCCTCATTGCGCCTCCTTTGCCCCGGCCACCGCCGTACCGAGGACCGGCTCATAGGCCGACTGCAGCACCGCGTGGCTTTTCCCATTGTCCTGCACAAACGCCACGATGGCCAAGCGGTCCGGGTTGATGAGGTTCTTGTGCTCCCGGTAGGTGGCCCCGAACAGCCCGCGCGTCCGCTTCTTCACCTCGGCATCGAATTGTTTGTAGTACGCCAGGTTCGCCTTCTCGATGGTCAGCGCCAATGCGGCGGCCCAGATGGCGGCCGAAAGGAATGCGGCTTTCTTCACAGCTGTCTCTCAGTTCGAGCTAGCCCCCGCGACCGGCGCGTAGGCGGCCTGGAGGACGCGCTTGTTAACGTTGTTCTGGATGAAGGCGGCCACGGCCAGCTTGTCGGGGTTGATTTTGTAACTGAACTCACGATAGCTGACCTGGAACAGGCCGTGGACTCTCTTCTCAATCTGCGCGACGGTATAGGCGTAATAGGAGTAATTCGCCTGCTGAATCTTATTGAGATCAAAGGTGTAGGTTTGCTGGAACCGGGTTTTGCCGGACACATCGAAGCCTGAGCCCTTTCGGGCGCGCCTCGCGGTGGCGCGGACGACCATCGGCTGAATACGGAGGCCGTTTTCACCGCTATCGCTGACCTCTGTTTGCAACAGATCGACATGGAGGACCAGAGGTGACAATTTTTTGGCGATGGCGCCACGGACGGTGACCCGCACTTTCGAACCTTGGCGGGTGGCGTGGACGGAGAGCTGGGCGCCGGCGGGAGACTTCAAGTCGCTGTCAATTTTTCGAGTAAGCGCACCGTAGGCGGCTAGGGCGTGGGTGGGCGGGCCCTGGATGATGCCGATTTCGCTCCCGTCGAGCATGACGTGGGGTGTACTACCCTGGGTTCCGTAGTAGACGTCGCGCTGGTCGGTCACCCAGTTCGAGAGCGGGTCCAAGTCGGGAGCGTTATCGTGGTAGACGAGCAGGACCAACTGTTGCCGGTGGTAGCGTTTCAGGCTGGCGTCGAAGGCGAGATCGGGCGACATGCAGGGGACGCAACCGGCGCCGGTGAACAGCTCGGCGAGCAGCGTGCGCCGGGCGTCGCCCTGGTAGGGTGTGGGCTGGATGGGGTTATGAAAGCCGGCTTCGTACTGCTGGTCAAGCAGCGCTGCTAATTGCGCCCGGCCGCTGCCGGAATGCGTGGCGGCATATATGGCCCGCATTTTCAGGATGTTGGCGTGGTCCAGACGACCGGTCAGGTCGGCTTTGTAGAGCCAGGGGAGAGCAGCCAATTTGTCGCCGCGGGCTTCTTCAATTTGCGCCATGCCGAGATAGGCGCTCATGTCGGGGTGGAAGGAAAGGCTCCGGGTGAAGGACTTCTCCGCGGCGGTGCTGTCGCCGAGCTTGGCCTGGATAGCGCCGAGGGTGGCGTAACGGGAGGCCCGCTGCTGGTGATAGCTGTCGGTGGCGTCAGCGAGGCTGAAGGCTTCCGGGACGTTGAGAGGATCGCCGGCGGCAGCGCGCTGGCGTTGCGCGTGATCCTCGCGCTGCCAGGAAATATACTGGTCTTCGTGGAGCAGCGCGACCGAGCCTTGCGCCAACTGAAGGGCATAGCCAAGGGCGGTATCGTTTTTGAGCAGCGAAGCGGCGGTCATGGACTCGAACAGGGATTTCCCTAGGTCGCTGGAGGGCGGGAAGGCAGCGTCGATGGGCTGTATCCTCGCCGCCAGCAGGAGGCTCTTGGACCTGTTGGCCTTGATGAAATCGCGGATGCCGAATGCTATGTTGGCGGGGCCGTCGTTGCCAGCGTTGATGAAGAGGGTGTGCGAGGTGACGAAGGCGGGCCAGGCGCTGATCCGTTGGGGCTCGGACCGGGGGAGCTTTTGCATGTCCTGGAAGCCCTGGTTGATGACGCGCTCGGTGGGCGTCATGTGCTCGAGGTAGTTGCGCACCTGCGCCTGTCGACTTTTGGGCACCTGCTCAACTTCTTTTTCCTCGGCGGGGGTGAGCTTGGCCGTCGCGGCGGTCTGCGCCATAGCGGCCCCGCACAGCACCAGCGCCAGTAGCGATGCACTCTGGAGTTTCAGGGGCGCCTTCCAACTCCGCCACCTGGGAGCTCGACCCCGGATTGCTTGCCTCATCGTGCCTCCTTTGCCCCGGCCGCCGCCGTGCTGCTGACCGGCGCATAGGCCGATTGCAGCACCGCGTGGTTCCCGTTGTCCTGCACAAACGCCACGATGGCCAAACGGTCCGGGTTGATGAGATTCTTGTGCTCCCGGTAGGTGGCGCCGAACAGCCCACGCGTCCGCTTCTTCACCTCGGCGTCGAATTGTTTGTAGTACGCCAAGTTCGCCTTCTCGATCTGGGGGATGCGGAAGGTGTAGCTCACTGCGAACCGGCGCCCGTGAATTGGGATGCCCCCGCCGTCATGCGCCAGCCGCGCCGTCGCGCGCACCACCATGCGCTGCAGCCGCAGGCCATTTTCCCCGCTATAGCTGACCTCGCGTGACACCAAATCGATATGCAGAGCCAGCGGGTGAACCGGACCCAAAACCGTCCCGCGCACCCGCACTCGCACCGCTGTGCCCCGCCGCTCCGCCATGATCCGCAGCTCGGCTCGCGCGGGATCGCGCAGCAGGCGGTCAATCGTCTTTGTCACCGCGTCGTAGGCCGCCTGCGCGTGCCGCGGCGTCCCTTGCACCAACGCGATTTCCTTGCCGTCCAAAAACGCGTGCGGCGTGCTCCCGCCGGTCGAATAATACCGGTCCCGAGCCTCGGTCACGTTGTTGGCCAGCGGGTCGGAGTCCGGAGCGTTGTCATGATAGACCACCAGCACCAACGTTCGCCGGTTGTAGCGATCGAGAGCCGCATCCAACGCCAGGTCCGGCGCCATGCAGGGAATGCATCCGGCGCCGGTCATCAGCTCCGCCAGCACCGCGCGTCGTGGCGCCGCCGGCTCGCCCGCGTAAGCCGACCATTGCACCGGATTGTGAAACGTCGCCTCGTATTTTCGATCCAGGAGCCGTGCTAGAGATTCCCGGCTGGCGCCGGGATGCAACTCAGCATAGAGCCGTCGCATGGCGTGGATGCTCTTCGCGTCTAGGTGTCCGGTCAAATCCGCGCTGTACAGCGCCTCGATCGCCGCCTTCCGGTCGCCTTGGGCTAGCTCCAGCCTCCCCACCCCGCGGTAGGCCGCCATATCGGCATGGAACCCAAGCGCCCGGTGGTAGCTCGCCAGCGCCGCGTCCGGGCGCCCCATTTTTTCCTCAATCCGCCCCAGCAGGGAGTACCGGTTGGCCATCTCCTCGCGGTAATCGTTTTCCGCGTCCTCGACGCTGAACGCCTCCGGCACGTTGAATTTGCCCTCCGCCTCGTAGGTCTGCCGCGCGGCGTGGTCCCGCCGCTTCCAGGCGATGTAGGGTTTTTGCCGCAGCAAGCGAATCGAATTCCGGTCCAACTCGGCCGCGTAAGCAAGCGCCGCATCGTTTTTCAATAGCGACGCGGCTGTCATGTTTTCAAACAGCGATTTGCCGAGCGTGCCCGCCGGAAACGCGCTGTCCAGCGCCGCCAGCTGCCTCCGCAGCTTGGCGCCGTTGTGTCGGTTCGCCTTGATGTAGCCGTGTCGCGCGTACGCGACGTTGGCTGCGCCATCACTGGGATCGGTCAAAAAGGCCGGGCGGGCTTTGGCGAACTGGATCCAGGCGGCGAACTGCTTCTCCGGGCCCTTGATCAGCCACAGCCCCTCCATCGCCTTGAAGCCGGCCTGCACCATTTGCTGGTACGGCGTCAGCTTGGGCTTGGCTTTGGGCGCGGCCGACGCCTTCGCCTGCACCGGCGGCGTCGTCGCCCTGCCCGCTGGCGCCCACAGCACCGCCGCGAGGAGACAAATCATCAACCGCAGCGTCGCACCCCTCCGCATACCTGCCACATACCGGTGCCCGGTCTAGAACTCGATCCGCAGCGCAAACTGCAGTTGTCGCGGCCCGCCGGCCTGAAACAGCGGGTTGAAACCACCCGTATTGCCACCGCCGCCCAATCCGGCCGCGATCGTTTCTGAGGCCTCGCCGAAGCCCAGCGGGAATCCGGGGCTGCCCGGCGCCGGGTACCCGACCACATTCGTGCCCGACAGGCCTGGGTTGGCGAAGTTGACGGTATTGAATACGTTGAACATCTCAGCGCGAAAGATTAGGTGCGCGTGCTCGCCCAGGGGGAATTGCCGGTGCAGGCCCATGTCGAGCTCATAAAACGGCCACCCGCGCAGCGAGTTGCGCCCCAGATCGCCCTGCACGGCGGTAGCCGGCGGGTCTGCGAATGCGGCCGGGTTGAGGTATTTGCCGCCCGGAACCACGGTTTGCGTGCCGGGCAGGGTATCGGCATATATCCATTGCGGCTGACCCGCCACCACATCGGCGCGCATGGTGTAGTACCCACCGTTGGTCAAATAGGACGGGTTCTCTGACTCCACGTCGAACGGGAGCGCGCTGTGAGCGGAGAAGATGTCCGCGAGAGCCCAGTTACGCAGGAGCACGGCCAGCGGACTGCGCCAATGCACGGCCGGGATATTGTAGGTCAGGGCCTCGCTCAGGCTTTGGCGGACATCGTAGTCGGAGGTGCCATAATTGATGTCCGGATTGGCGATGCCGCTGGGGATGAATTGGATGGCGTCGTTGGAGCCGTTGTCAAGCGCGTGCGACCAAGTATAGGAGCTAATCAGCTCGAATCCGTTGCCGAACCGGCTGTGCAACTGCGCTTGCAGGCTGTTGTAGTTGGAGACGCCCCAATTCCCGACGACGGTGAGACCGCTGAAGTTTTGGCTGTACGGCACGCCAGGCGTGCCCGGAGGACTTTGACCGAAGAGGTACTGGGCCATGCCCTCGAGATCCCGTCCCAGCGAGCCGACGTAGGCCACCGAGGCCACGGTCCTGAGGCCAAAGGACCTCTCAGCCGTGAGGTTCCACTCGTAAACCCGGGGCGTTTGATAGCCGGGCACAGCCACCGTCGCGGAAGCGGGGTTAGACGGGCTGGGAGCGAAGTCCAACGGCGGTGCTTGGGCATAGGCGCCGGGCACCGGCAACGTCAGCGGGGGGTAGCCCAGGACGCCCTGGCCAGGAGAGAGGAAATACTCCTGGCTATAGGGAAAGCTGATATTGCCGAATTCGTTCTGGCCCGAGTCGTAGAAAAGACCGATGCCGCCGTGCAACACCAGTTCCCGGCCGGGGCGCGGGTCCAACTGATAGGAAAAGCCGAACCGGGGCGCGAAGTTGGTGTAGGCGGTGGCGAAAAGGGGGGTGCCCTGCGGCGCCAACGTCAGATAATCAAAATCCAACGTGTTTAGGTTGAGGCTCTGGACCGTAAGCGGGTGCGCGCCATTGCGGCCCGCCGGCGGGGGATTCACCTCCCAGCGCACGCCATAGGTGAGCGTCAGGCGGCGCGAAACCTGCCAGGTGTCCTGGGCATAGGCGGAAAAGTTTTTCAGGCCGATCGAAAACGGCTGATCATAGCCGACCAGACCGAACTCCGTCTGATTGGCGTACAAGGCCTGGAGGTTGGCAAAATAAAGTCCCGTGGTGAGCGAAATCGGGGCGCTGACCGGCGATAAATACCGGAAGTCGGCGCCAAATTCGAGCCGATGGCCCGATAGCTGGTCGCTCAAGTTATCCACCACATTGAACTGGCGGTTCTTCGAGTAGGAAGGATTGGCCGGGCCCAGTTCGGTGGGAAGGAAGGCGTTGGTAAAGCCATCGATGGATATCACCCCGCTGCAGCCTACGCAGGGATTGGCCGGGAAAAGAATGCTATCCGGCAGCAGCGTGGCGCCGCCGAAGTTGTCTTGAGTGGAGCTGGCAAGGGTGCTCTGATAGCTGAAATTTCCGGTGAGCTGATTAACCATCCGCGGACTGAAGATCTGGGTCGAGCCGACGGTCAGGGTCTGTGTCGCGGTGTCATTGTTGTTCGTGTACGACAGGTTCCCGCCGCCGCTGCCGGTTCGGGCGGAGAGATCGCTGAGGGCGTGGCTATAGCGAGCAAAGAGCGTGTAGTTCTCGCCGAAGCTCTGGTCCATGCGGAGGCTCCATTCGTTGGACCGCGAGGGGTTGGACCAGCCGGAAGTGAAGAAGGCCCCGCCATTGGCGGCACAGCCGGGGGAACCGGCGGTGCAGGGATTGCCGTTGGCATCGGTATAGAGATCGGCGCCGTTGGGCAGCGGGAAGGCGTTGACCACCGCCTGCGAGGCCGGGGTGGGCGCGCTTTTCCGCGCGGCCAGGCTGGGCACGATCGTCACCTGCGCCGCCTGCGGCAGCACGAAGCGGTCGCCCTCGTAGGAGAAGAAGAAGTATGTGCGGTGTTTCCGGCCGTTGTAGCCCGGCAACATCACGGGGCCGCCGAAGGTGCCGCCAAAGTCGTTGTAGCGGAGGGCCTGCTTGCCGGTGTTCAGGTACTGGGAGAAATAGTCGGTGGCGTCAAGTACGTTGTTGCGCAGGTATTCGAACAGGTCGCCGTGGAACTGATTCGAGCCCGATCGGGTCACCATGGCCACCTGTGCCCCTGGGCTGCGGCCGTACTTGGGGGAAAAGGTCGAGGTCTGAACGGTGATTTCCTGCAGGTCGTCGGCCGACACCAGATCGGAAAACGAACCATTGATGCTGAGGGCCGCAGTCGCGCCGGTCGAGGCGTCGTTGAGGCCGCCGTAGCCACCATAGGCGGCCGAGCCAAAGTTCGCGCTAACCCCATCCACGGTGAAGTAGTTGGCGTTGGAGCGCATGCCATTGACGCTAAACTGGCCCGGATTGCCGCCGGTGCCATAGATCGGCGCCAGCTGCACGCCGGGGCTCAGGGTGATCAGTGCCTGGAAGCTCTGCCCGTTCAGGGGCAGCGATCCCACCAGCCGCCGGTCAATAGTGTTGGAAACGGACATGGAGAGGTTGACCAGAGCTGGGCGGTCATTCACCGTAACCTCTTGCCGGGCAGACCCTACTGACAGCATCACCGGCAGCGAGACCACGGCGTTCGCATTGAGAACCACGTTCTTGATCTCGGCCCGCCGGAAACCGGCATGGGACACGAGCACCTCGTAGCGGCCGGGTGGCAGGCCAGTGAGGCTGAAAAGGCCGCGGCGATCCGTCATCTGTTCACGCCGCAGCGAGGTGGCGGCGCGGATCACAGTCACCCGCGCGGCGGGCACGACGGCGTGGTCGGGATCCAGCACCGTGCCACTCAAGGTGGCGCTTGTGGACTGCGCCCACAACGTCCCCGCGCCAAGTGCCAATACCGCTGCGACTGCCGCCGCCAGCGCCCGCCGCTGCTTCGCCATGGTCGTATTCCTCGCCGCCGCCTGTCGTGTAGAGTGTTTATCCCATTACGGTCACTGTGTCAACAGGAAAATGCCACTGACATCAGAGGCCAACCCGCCCGTACCGGGACACGCTCGGACGTGCGGTCTGAACCCCCACCTGCCGCGTAGGCTCTCCAGCGCGGAGCCGCGTTCTTCGCCCTTGGCTCTCTGGATTTACTCCGGCGCCGGCCCCTGCACTACCTGTGCCAGCCGGCCGGCCCGAATCCGCTGGTGGAATGCCGCCTGCACCTCAGCCGCGGTCATGTGCAAATAGGCCCGCGCGGCGGTATAAGGCTCATCCAGAGGCAAACCCAGCTCCGCCCTCGATAACCATCCCTCTGCGATGCTGTCTACGCTCGATTCCGACAACGGGATCTGCCGCAGCAAGACGGCCTTGGCCTCCCGAAGCTGATCCGC
>JBOGKL010000164.1:0-3855 GCA_050745525.1 Terriglobales bacterium
GTGCTGAAGCCGTCGAGCGACTCGCCCACGATTGCCGCCAAGCTGATGGAGGTGCTCGAAGAAGCCGGACTGCCCTCCGGCGTGGTGAATTTTGTGACCGGCGGCGGCGCCACCGTCGGCGACGCGCTGGTGACCGACCCGCGCGTGCGCTTCATCTCCTTCACCGGCTCCAAGGCCGTGGGACTGGACATCAACCGCAAGGCGGCCGAGCCCCGGCCCGGCCAGAAGTGGATCAAGCGCACGGTGCTGGAGATGGGCGGCAAAGACTCGATTCTGGTGGACGAGGATTGCGACGTGAACGCCGCGGTCGAGAGCGTGGCCGTATCCGCCTTCGGGTATCAGGGGCAGAAGTGCTCGGCCTGCTCGCGCGCGATCGTGCACGAAAAAATCTACGACGAGTTCGTCTCCAAGCTGGTGGAGCGCACGAAAAAGATCAAGGTCGGCGACGCTGGTGACGCGGACAACTACATGGGCCCGGTGATCAACGAGCGATCGCTCCAGAACACCCTGCGCTACATCGAGATCGGCAAGCAGGAGGGCCGTCTGGTGGCCGGCGGACGCCGCGGCGACGCCGCGGGCTACTTCATCGAGCCCACGGTCTTCGCTGACGTTGCTCCCACCGCGCGCCTGGCGCAGGAGGAGATCTTCGCCCCGGTGCTGGCCGTGGTGAAATGCAAGAACTTCGACGACGGCCTGGCCATCGCCAACAACACCGAGTACGGCCTGACCGGCGCCGTGTTCGCCAAAGACCCGAAAAAGCTGGAGAAAGCGGCGACGGAATTCCACGTCGGCAACTTGTACCTCAACCGCAAATGCACGGGCGCGATGGTGGGCGCGCACCCCTTCGGCGGCTTCAACATGTCGGGCACCGACTCCAAGGCCGGCGGCCCCGACTACCTGCTGCTGTTCACGCAGGCCAAATCCATCGCCCGGAAACTCTGAGGGCCTGATCAGCTGCGGGCGGCGGAGATGCGGCGCGGGACGCGCGAGGCCGACTCCAAGCCGATGGCTTCGGCCAGACGGCGCTCGACGCGGCCCACGCGCTCGAGCTGGCCCTTGGCGGGAAAGCGCTCGTAAAAGCCCTCGCTGCGGAACTCGCGCGCCAGCTCGCTCCACGGGCGCAGCCGGGCGCTGAAGCGGCGGGCACGCTCGGCGCTGTCGTATCCCTCGACGCGTTCCTCGATGGCGAGATCACCGCAGACCCGCAGCATGGCCTTGATCGTCACCGGCTTGGTGACCTCGAAGCGCTCGTCGCCCCAAGCCTCGCCCCAGGCCGTGCGCGCCGCCTGCAGGAAGTCGCGCGTCAGCGTGTAGGCGCGCTCGGCGGCGTTGCGGGCGTCCACGTCCCATTCATCGTCCCGCGTCCAACGGTGGATCTCGTTGAACAGCTCCGCCTGCAGAATCCATTTCGCCTGACGGCTGCGGCCGCCGAGCCGGTTGATACGGTAGCGGAAGGGGCTGTCGCCCTCGGAGTAGAGTTTTTCCGCGACGCGGGCGGCGAAGCGCTGCTCGGGCGTGGTCCACGAGACACGCTCGTACAGATCCACCATGTGGCTCTTGTTGATGCGGGTTGCGGTGGAGTTGATGGTGACGAACATCTCGATGGCGAAGTCCTCGCTGCGTCCGTCGAAGACGACGCAGGGAACGCGCAGCGCGGCGGCCTCCTGCTTGTGGCGCGCGCAATAGAAGTGCAGCGCCGCCAGCCGATGCTGACCATCAATGATGAGGAACTTGTCGTGCGGTTCGGAGAGCTCGCCGGCGCTGCCGCTGTTCTCGCCCAGGGGGCGGTAGCGCAACTGCTCCTTGGTAAACAGCAGGATCGTACCCGGGATCGGCGGCTGGTTTTCCGCGGTCTCGTAGAAGTTGATGATCTGCTTGACTTTGGTTCGCTTCAGCTCGCGCTGGAAGGACTCGTCTTTTTTCTCGACGCCGGCGATGAAACGCGCAACCTCGTCCGTATCTTCCGTCGGCTCATCGGCCGTCAGCGTTTCGCCCAGTTCGCCGTAGAAGCGACTGCTGAAACGCACTTTCGCCAGCAGGTCTTCAGCGCGATAGGCAATGAAATAGAAGCGGCTTCCCTTCTGCTCAATCCTGGTCGCCAGCATGGGATAATCCTACCACTACGCGGACTGGAGGTTCTAGCGCAGCTTGACCAGCAGCAAGTGGGAAGAGATTTGGTAATAGCTGTAGCCCCAGGCCTTGCCGTCGGGCGCCACGGCGGCCGAAATGATCCGGAAAACCCCAGTCATGTCGTCGGGCTTGAGCTGTCCCACGACCGTGTCGGCGCCGCCGCCGGTCAGGGAAGCAAAATGAATCGGCTGCGGCACCGATACATCCGAAATGAAAAATACGCCATGCGCATCCCGCGCCCAGCCGAGTGGGAAACCGTTGAACGGGATCATGGGTAACGGCCGCGGCGTGCCCCCCGCGGCCGGAACCAGCTCCCATTGCCGGTTGGTAGCTTGCGCGGTTACCCAGCGGCCGTCGGGGGAGACCAGTCCCTCCCCGTCGTTGATCGTCAGCGGCGGGGAAATGGCCCGAGGTGCTCCGCCGGAAACGCTCTGGCGGTACATGCGCCACGGCTTTCCCGCTTGCCGCGCCACGAAAACGATGTCCTGCGTATCGGGAATCCAGCCCCCCGGCATGGGCGAGAAGTGGCGCAAGCCGCCGCTGGGCAGCGCTCGGGCCTGGCCGGCGCCCTCTGGCAACAGCCACAGGTCCTCGCTGCCGTCGGCGTGGAGCTGGTAACTGACCGCCTCCTGGCCGTCGGGCGACAGCGCCACGGGCGCGCCGGCGCCCAAATCCAGCGCCGGACCGCCCGCCACGGCGCGCAATTCGGTGTGGCCGTTCTCGCCCTCGAAGCACTCGCAGAACAACACCTTGCGCCCGTCGCTGGAAAACTGGCTGAGGAGGCTGAAGCTCAGCCACGACATGCCTCGCTCGCCGGCGGCGGTGTGAATCCGCATGCGGGCGCGGAAGCTCTCGACCGACAGCAGCAGCGTCTGATCCGGACCGCGATCGAACAGTTGCACCCAGGGCGGCAGGCGCAACTCAACCTTCGGCTGCCCGTGCAGCGGTATGGCGTAGACGGTGTCGGAATCCGCCTGTCTTCCTGCTGCCACCCAGACCGACTTACTGTCCGGCGCCCAGGTCAGTCCTTCCTCGCTCTCGAATTGGCCGCCCAAGGTGCGGTTGGCGCCGGTAGCCACGGCGATGACGCGCAGCGAGCCAATATCGGTTTCCGGAAAGTTATCCTGCAAGGCCAAATAGCGGCCGTCGGGGGAAAAACGCAAGTTGGTCAGCGTGTCCGCGGTTTGATACAGCACATGCCCGATGGGATACTCGACCTGCTCAAGCGGATATTGGACGTGAATGACCGCCAACCCCTGGCCCGCGGGATCAAAGTCCGCGTAGGTGACGTCGTTCATGACCGCCCGCGGCGCGCCGCCCGATAGCGAGGCTGTGGCCAGCGTGCCCTGGCAGATATCGAACCCGCGGGGATGGCACTGTTGCAGCATGGCCAAGCTGCCGGTGGAGGAAACCGCGGCCAGCGTGCCATCCAGGTTGAGCGGGCGCGCGGTGTCACTTCCGGCCGGCTGAAAGTAGAGCTGCATGCGCTGCCCGTTGCGCGCGGTGCTGTAGATGACGGCGCGGCCGCCCATGGCAAAGCGCGCGTTTTGGACGAAGTCGCCGCGGAAGGTCAGCGCGGTGTAACTTTGGACCATGCCGCCGCCGGAGTGCGCGTGGCCGGGCAGAATCAGCCAGGTGGCGACCAGCGCCAGCGCGAGCAGCGCGCAGGCCAGCGGCCAGGCGAAAGCCGGCCGGCGGCGGCGCGGCGCAGCGGCCGCGCCCATC
>JBOGKL010000165.1:0-8370 GCA_050745525.1 Terriglobales bacterium
GCCTGGGGCATCGCCGCGGTGTGCGTGGCGCCGTGCCGGGTGGCGCAGGCGGTCGAGCGGCTGCGGGCGACGCCGGTGCTGGTGGCGTCCGCGGTGGGGTTTCCGCTGGGTGCGTCCACGGCGAGCGCCAAGCGCTTCGAGGCCGCCGAGTGCGTGAAACTCGGCGCCGACGAACTGGACGTGGTCATGAATCTCGGCGCGCTGAAGTCGGGCGACGGCGAGGCGGTGCGGCTCGATCTCGCCGGCATTGTCGAGGCCGCGCACGCCGCCGGAGCGCGCGTAAAGGCGATCCTCGAGTTGCCGCTGTTGACGGCGGCGGAGCAGGAGGAGGCCGCGCAGCTCGCGCTTGCGGCCGGCGTCGATTTCCTGAAAACGTCGACCGGCCAGGCCGGGCCCGCCACCGTCGAGCAGGTCGAGCTGTTACGGCGCCTGGCGGGTGGGCGGGCGCGCATCAAGGCCGCCGGCGGCATTCGCACCGCCGCGCAGGCGCGGGCGCTCATCGCGGCGGGCGCCGACCGCCTGGGCACCAGCACGCCGAAGACGGTGCTGGGCTAGTACTCGAGCGCGCGCCGCCGCCAGGCCAGCGCGAGCAGTCCCAGCGCCCCGGTCAGCAGCAACAGCGCTGGCGCCGGTTCCGGCGTCACCACCGCCGGGCCGAGCTGGAAGGTGTCGTCCTGCTTGTACGGGGAGGTATTGTCGCGATTGGTCGTCACGCCGGCGAAGTTGAAGTTATCCATCGGCGGCAGAGGCGTGAAGCCGTTGTTTGGATCCGGCACGCTGTCGAAATTGAGCTGGTCGAGGGGGATTAGGCTGTCGGAAATGTAATAGTTCGCGCTGGGCAGGTTGTCGTTCTCCAAAACGATGCTGGCCGCGGGATCTTCGATCGCCTCGCCCGCGGGCGTTTCAAAGCCGGCTTCGATGCCGAAAAATCCGCCGGACTCGGGTTCGACATCGAGCTGCGTCTCCAGCGTATTGTTCGTGGGATCGAGCGTAATGCCGGCAAACGGATCCGCAGACCCGTAGCTCAAATTCAGCGACACCGAGCCGGTGGCGGGGATGATGGCCACCGCCGAACTCAAAATATCCGGAGAGGTTTGGGTGCTGCCAACGCAGGCTGCGTTGTTGTAGCAGACCACCGCGCCAATCAGGTAGTCGCCGCTGAGGCTGTCGGCGCGGGCCGGGGTGGAGAGCGAGAACAGCAGGCCGGCAGCCGCAGCCGCCGCCAGCGCCAGGGAAGCATGGCAAGAGCGCATACACAACTCCTTTGCCGGGGTTAATAAGCACGCCGGGTGCCAAACTGCGCCACTGACGACAGTAGCCAAGTACGCACGGCGCTGCAGCCAGGAAGGCAAGCAAAAGTGCGGAAGTGTGCAAGTGGCTGCAGTATCAGCCTTCCGGGTTGTGGCGTGGTATTGTGGTTGTCGAGCGCGGGAGTAGTTCAGCGGTAGAACGCCAGCTTCCCAAGCTGGATGTCGCGGGTTCGATCCCCGTCTCCCGCTCCAGTTCTTAAACGCCTTTCAGCGGTAGCGCGCCACAGCGACCCGGGGGCTTCGCGCCCGGCTTCCCGTTGCCGCCCCAAGGCGCGAGCGCCTTGGGCGCCCGGGCGTTGGTAGGCCACGCCCCTCGTCTTCGAAGGTGGGCTTGTGCCTGCTCGGGGCGCGCGTCGACCCGGGCCCGGAGCATGGTTCGCCGACAAGTGGCTGGGATCTGGTGTCCGGGCGCCACTGGCGCCCGAACCCTCGCCCCCCGCCCTGCGATCTCGCTTCGCTCCGAGGCGACTCAGACGTTGGCGCAGTATGGGTCGCTTCCGAAGTTCGATGCCACGGCTTCGATCCCCAACTCCCGCTCCATGGGCGCGACCGCCATCTACTTTGGCATTAACACGGCGTTGATGACTTGGATAACGCCATTCGATTGCAGCACATTGGCGATGGTGATCGTCGCCCGATGGCCCGTTTCGTCCTGCAACACGAACTTGCCGCGCCGCTCCATTACCCAGAGTTTGCCGCCCTCGACCGTGGTCAACACGGCCCTGCCACCGCCGCCGCTGATCTTGGCCCTGAGGTCGGCGGTCGTGAGGCGCGCGGCGACCACGTGGTAGGTCAAAAGTTTCACCAGCATCGCCTTGTTTTCGGGCTTTAACAGATTGGCAAGGGCGCCGGCGGGAAGTTTGGCGAACGCTTGATCGGTGGGGGCAAAAACGGTGAACGGCCCAGGGCTCTCGAGTGTCGACACCAGGCCCGCCGCCTTGACCGCGGCCACCAGCGTGGTGTGGTCTTTCGAGTGGAGCGCATTTTCAATGATGTTCCTGGACGGATACATGGCGGCCCCGCCCACCATGGGATCCACGCGCTGCGCGGCGGCCAAGCCGCCCAGCAGTCCGACACACAAAAGTCCCAACCAAAATTTTTCGGACATAGTTCCCCTTCCATGGCTTGAGTTGGCATCGCTGCCTGAACCTAAGTACGGGTGGCGGGCCTGGCTGGATTGGCGTGATTATTCGGGGGCGGGGAGTTTGGCAGCGAGCACGATGGGGCCGGTGGGCGCGGGGCTGCCGCCTGCGGGTTCGAGGCTGACGGCGAGCCCGAGGATGGGACCTGAGGCGACAGGGAACGGCTGGGCAAAGGTGTGCAGGGCGGCGCCGCTGGCGCTGCTTTGAAAGAGGCCGGCAGGGATGGGCTTGCCCTTGGCCGGCAGTAGCCACATCTCATAGACGCGGCTTGGGGCGGCCGGGGCGAGGTTGGAGGTGACGAGCACGGCGCCGCGGGCGGCGTTGAGATAGGCGCGACCCCGAGGCGCGGCGGGGCCGGCGCTGAGCGGCAGTGCCCGGGTGGCGGGCGCGGCCATGAGGGCGGTGGCAAAACGCAGGTTGCGGTTCTGGTTCAGAGCCGCCTGCAACTGCAGTTGCACTTGGGCGACCTCGCTTTGGAGGATGAGGCCGCGCCCTGCGAGATCCCGGGCCCGCCAGACGACCGCCAGGCAAAGCAGCGCCAACGCGACCGCCAGCGGGCCCCAGCCCCAGCTCCAACCGAAGTTGGCCGCGGCGCGCCGAGGCATGGGGCCGGGCGCCTCGCTGGGTGGTGCGGCCGCCGACGCCAGAATGCGTCGCTTGAGTGCCGGGCTGGGCACGGCCTCAGGCGCCGACAGCGCTAGCATCGCCATGCGGGCCCGGGCGCGCCGCAATTCCAGTGCGCAGGCCTCGCAACCCCGCGCCACATGGGCCGCAACCTCGGCGTGTTGGGCGGCATCGAGGGATCCCAGTAGATACAGATCCAGCACCTCCTCGAGGCTGCCGTCGCCTTGGAAGTGAGCGCTCACTGCAGTGCCGTCCTCAATTTAGCCAGCCCACTGCGCGTCCAGGTCTTCACCGTGCCGAGCGGTGTGCCGGTTTGGGCGCTGATCTCGGCTTGGGTAAAGCCGTCGAAATAAGCCATCTCGATCACGTGGCGTTCGTCCGGCGTCAGGCGTGGGAGCACAGTACGGATACGCTCCAGCGCTTGCCGCTCCCAGGCGCGCGCATCGAACGAGGGCGGAAGCGCGAAGCCGGAGGCGGCGGCCGCCAACTCCAGCCCTTCCTCGCTCTCGACCTGCTCCCGGCGATGGGCGGGCGAGCGCAGCCGGTCCAAGGCGCGGTTGCGCGCCACCACCAGCAGCCAAGGTAGCGCCGAAGCCGCGGCGTCGTCGTAGCGCGCCGCTTGCCGCCACAACGTCAAAAAAACTTCCTGCATCAAGTCTTCGGCGCGCTCGCGTTCCCGGATGATGCGCAGGAGCAGCGAGAACACGGCGCGGGAGTGGCGGTCATAAATTTGCTCGAACGCCCGGCTGTCGCCTGTTGCCACGCGGCGCATCAGGTCCGCATCGCTTTCAATCTGCTCGCCTTCATGGAGAGATGCCCAACCGGCCAGGATTCCGCTGGCCATTACCTGTACGGGGAACGCGTGCATGCGGATCAGTGAGAGCATCGGAGCAGGGCCAACGGCGGGGCCGCTGTCGTCATCCTAGCAAACGGCTTTTTCGGGAAATGGGCGCGTCCACAATCCAACCATGCAGCTACCACGTACCTATGTCAAGGTAGCCTGTTCCGCAGGGGAAGAAAGAAAGGAGACGAGCGTGCGATTATTTCCAGAGCTTGATCTCGGCCGCCGGCGATTCTTGAAGGCGGCTGGACTAACCGGCGCCGGCGTGGCTGGGTTGATGTTCGTGGGAGGCCAGTTGGTCACCGCCTCGGGAGCGGCGGTGACTGATGCCGACATTCTGAATTTCGCCCTCAATCTCGAGTACCTGGAGGCGGAATTCTACAGTTACGCCACCACCGGCCAAGGCATTTCAGCTTCTTTATTTACCGGTGCGGGCGCCCAGGGGGCCACCACCGGCGGCGCCGCCGTGACTTTCGATACCACCACCAAGACCAAATCGGTCGCCAACGAGATCGCGCAGGACGAGCTTGACCACGTAACCTTCCTCCGCAATGCGCTGGGCTCGGCCGCCGTGGCCAAGCCGGTCATCAATCTCGCCGCGCTGACTGCGATGGGCGGCCAAGCCTCGTTCCTGGAGGTAGCGCGCGCCTTCGAGGATACCGGGGTCACTGCCTATGCCGGGGCCGCTCCCCTGCTGCAAAGCAAAACCTATCTGCAGGCGGCGGCGCAGATTTTTGCCACCGAAGCGCTACATTCAGGCAACGTGCGGAAGCTGTGCGTCGAGCAGGGCACACCGCAAGTGACGCTGGACTCAGAAGACGTTCCCCCCAGTGCCAGCCAGTACTTCTCGGTGAGCGACACCAGCGGCCTGGTGGCCACCCGCACCACGGCGCAGGTACTTGCCATCGTCTATGGCGGGCCCGCCCCGGGCGCTTTCTTTCCGGCCGGCATGAACGGCACCATCAAGTAGAAAGGAAACCCCAACCATGACGAACATGCTGAAGCAAATGGCCGACAGCTTAGATGAGACCAGCGGCTTGCTGCCATCGGACCGCCGCAGTTTTGCCAGGAAGATCGGTTTGGCGGCCGCCTGCCTGGGTGGCGCGGCGCTGCTCAATGCCTGCGGTGGAGTCAACAACCTCGCCGCGCCCCCGGTCCAGACACCGGCCATCACCGACGCCGACATTCTAAACTTCGCCCTCAATCTGGAGTACCTGGAAGCCGAGTTCTACACCTATGCCACCACCGGCAATGGCATCGCCGGGGCCGGCATCTCCACCAGCGGGGCTGGCACCGAAGGGCTGACCACGGGCGGCGCTCAGGTCAGCTTCACCGATCCGGCGGTGAGTGCGATCGCAGTTCAGATCGCCACGGACGAACAAGATCACGTGAAGTTGCTGCGCTCGGCGCTGGGCGCGGCCGCGGTGGCCAAACCCGCGATTAATTTGAATGCGCTCGGGGTGGGCTTTGCCACCGATGCCCAATTTTTGACCCTGGCGCGCGCCTTCGAAGACACCGGTGTCAGCGCATATGGGGGCGCGGCGCCGCTGATAACGTCGGCGACGACGCTCGGCACCGCAGCCCAGATTCTCGGCACCGAAGCCGAGCACTCGGGCAACATCCGCCTGCTGGTGGTGGAGAAGGCAATCGCGGTGGGCGCGCTCGACAGCAGCGATGTGCTTCCGAGCGCCAGCACCTACTTCGCGGTCAACAGTGATGGGTTGTCGGTCATTCGCAGCCCGCGCCAAGTGCTAAACATCGTTTATGGCGGCAGCGGTGCCTCCGGCGGTTTCTTTCCCTCCGGCATGAACGGCGCCATCACCGATTAGGGCCTCCGGACGCCGTGCGCGGAGAACGCGCCCCGGGCGTGCTCCCCGACAAGGGTGGCCGTGCCGCCCGGGGCGAGTGTGGCCGTTAGAGGGGTGCCTGGCCACCGCCGTTCTCCACCCCGGAGGCAAGCGCGTCAAAACAGTCCGCGTCCAGTTTGCCGGGCACGTCGCGCTCCATCATGCTCAAGGCTTCACGCGGGCTGAACCCAGTCCGGTAGGGCCGATCCTCGGTGAGCGCGCCATAGATGTCGGCCACGGCGATGATGCGTGCCTCGAGGCCAAGGTTGGCGGCGGTCCGGCGTTCGGGGTAACCTGTTCCATCCAGCTTTTCGTGATGGGCGCCGGCCACCTCCGCGAGCTCATGAAACTGCCGCACGCGCTCGAGAATGGCGCGCGTCAGTACAGGATGTTCCTGCATGACGGCCCACTCCGCGCGGTTCAGGCGGGCAGACTTGTCCAGAATCGAGTTGGGCACGCTGAGTTTGCCCAGATCGTGCAAGAGTGCGGCGCGATGCACCAACTGCACGCGCCCCGAACCAAGCCCCATCGCCCTGGCGATGAGGGTCGCTGCTTCCATGACGCCAATCGAGTGTCGAAAGGTGAACGTAGATTTGGCGTCGACCACTTCCGCAAATCCTTCACAAATGCGGTCAATGTGGGCCGCGCCGGCGCGTTCGACCGCACCCGGCGAGCAATCGATCACCGCTTCCCGCGCGCATCGCTCCGCCTGCGTGGAGCTTTGTCCGGCGCTCGGCAGGCACTGCCGCCACAGCACGCCGCGCCGATCCAACGACTCCACGGCGGCTACCAATCCGGGATCGAACCAGCGCCGCTTGCGCTCTCGCAGCACGGACATCGCCCGTTCGGGCCCGCACTGCATGGCGAAGACATCAAGATGCTGCGCCACGGCCATTACACGGGCGAGCGGGGGAATGGCCGCCCCCCGGAGGCGCAAGGGATATCCGCTGCCGTCCCAATGCTCGTCTAGACTGCGCACGGCTTGCGCGGTCTGGTCGCTCATGCCGATTTTGCGCACGATACTCGCGCCCCGATCGCAGCGCAATTGAATCAATTCTTCGTTGTGGCGGTGCTGCGTCAGGCCGATGCGCGCGATGCGCCCCAGTCTCCGCATCGGGCTCTTGTCCGGCAATACGTTGCGCCACAGCAGCCGCAAGGTGGAAACGTGAGGCTGGTGCGGGCGCGTCCAGTCCTCCAGTTTTACGCCCGCCTTGACAGCGCGATCATCGCCGCCGCCGATGATCTGGCATATGCGCGCCGCGTTGCTGCTGCAGCCCACATCCTTGAGCAGGAGCGCCGGGTAGAGGTCGGCAAGCTCGGCGGCGGAAAAGCCAAGTTCGTTTCCCAGCCGCATGCCGAGCAGGCAACTTCGCAGTGCGTGCCCTGGCACCGCCCCCTCCGTCAGATCGAGAGCAAATGACAAGGCCGAGATGACCTCCGCCAGCGAAGGGGCGGCGTACGTTGGCGCCGACAGCGTCAGATTGGCTCGCTGGTGATCCGTGCTTGGCGCGCACACATTCGGGACCATCAAGCACCATATCGGCAGGTTTGATCGAGAGGTTAATGTGGAGATCCCACCGGCACGGGTCGGGTTGGCGCGCCGGCGTAGGAAGGGGACGGGAGTTACTCCGCGCAGCGGCGCAGCGAGGCGAGCGCCGTGGGCGGGTGGCGAGGCGAAAGTCCGAATTATTGTTGCATTCCGGCTCACATGCGGCGTTTCCCGGAAAGGGTGGCCTCTCAACCCGCAACGGTGCAACTGCACCGAGACAACGTGAGGAGGGGGGATCGGAGATGGCATTTCTCGACGAGAACGTAGGCCGGAGGAAATTTCTTCAAACCACAGCCGCGGCTGGCGCGGCGAGCGCCGCTCTCATGGCTGGCGGCATCGCCGCGGCGGCGCAGCCCCTCGCGGCGGCGGGCGCCGGACGGCGGCAAATGAGCGGCACGGCCGCCAGCCCGGTGACGGACGCCGACATCGCCAATTTTGCGCTCAACCTCGAATACCTCGAGGCCGAGTTTTACACCATGGCCACAAGCGGCAAAACCATCGATACGTTCGGGATCGACACGACCGGCGCGGGCACAAAGGGCCCGACGTCGGGAGGCGCCATGGTGCCGTTCGCCAACAACGAGCGCATGGCGGTTGCCATGCAGATTGCCAGCGACGAACGCGCACACGTGCAGCTCCTGCGCCAACTCCTGGGCACGGCGGCGATTGCCAAGCCCGCCATCAACCTGGATGCGCTTGGAGTGGGTTTCGCAAACCAGGCGGAGTTTCTGACCTTGGCGCGGGCGTTCGAGGACACCGGCGTGAGCGCGTACGGGGGCGCAGCGCCGTTGATCAAGAGCCCGCTGATTCTGGGCACGGCGGCGCGCATCCTGGCGGCCGAGGGCGAGCACGCCGCCAACATCCGTTTCCAGCTTTTGTTGGACGAAATTGACAACGACAGCCTGAGCCCCCTGGACAGTGTTGATCTGTCGACCGGCAACTACCGGTACTTTTCCGTCACCTCCCAGGGCTTGACCACGATCCGCAGCCCGCGGCAGGTGCTCGACATCGTTTTCCATTGCACCGGGTGCAGCGCGGGGGGATTCTTCCCGGGCGG
>JBOGKL010000166.1:0-2214 GCA_050745525.1 Terriglobales bacterium
GAAGCAGGTTCGCGTGTGCTGCCGAGTTCCGGCCCCGCTCGGTTCGACCTCATCATGGGTGTATCCGTGCCGCCGGGGTAAGCGGTGAGGACATGAATGCCCTCGCTCTTCAATTCGCGCCGCAGGGCCTCACCGAAATGGGCGAGGCCGGCCTTCGCGGCGCCGTAGGTCGCGTAAAAAGGAGTGCCGACCAGGGCGATGCCGGAGGCGATGTTGACCACCATCGCTTCTCCGCTTTGGCGCAAGGCCGGCAACGCCGCACGGGTGAGCAAGATCGGCGCGAGTAGATCGACACGGATCATCGCTTCGATTTCGACTTCGGTGGTCGCCTCCAAGCGGCCGGCACGGACACCGCCGGCGTTGTTCACGAGAATGTCGAGCCCGTGTAGCGCATCGAGAGCGCCTGTCAACGTGCGCGCGCGACCTTCGGCGCTGCCAACATCGGCAGCTACGCCCCACACATGGCCATTTTTCGCCGCAAGCTGGTTGGTGGCGGCAATCAGTGCGTCCGGCCGCCGGCCCGTGATGACCACGTGTGCGCCCGAGTCGAGCATGGCCTTCGCCAGCGCGAATCCGATGCCGCTCGAACCTCCCGTGATGAGGACTCTCTTGTTTCTCAGCTTCATGATTACGCTTCTACACCCCCTCTGAATGGCGGACAGCTGAGTATGCCTCCTCACGCCTGGACGTTTTCGACATAAACAGATGATCGAGCGAGAGAACGGTCGGCTCCGACAGTGCCAAGGCCAGCAGGCCGGCGATGTAAAGCAGGTTGATTTCGTATCCGGGCGGTCCGAAGACCGGACCCGTTGGGGTCAGCCCAATGGTGTTCACCGAACTGAATCCATAATGGCCTTGAACCGTAAGAATGGCGCCGATCATGGAGATCACTAGTGGAATGCTGACGAATGTCACAAGCGCTCCAACGACCAAGGCCGCGCCCCCAAACACTTCCACCAAGGTCACCAGCCAAGCCGTGTGGGACGGAAACGGCACGCCGGCTTGTTGCAGCAGGAGCCCGAATTTCGCCGGACCGCGTGTCCATTTGGCAAGGCCATGCGCCATGAAGCCGATGCCAATCAACAGGCGCAGCGGCAACAGCGTCCAACGGGACCCACACTGAATCGGCCAACGGAATTTGTAAAACACATCTTCTCCCCTGGGAAGGTGCTGGGCGTTTGCCGGGCACCGCGGAAAGTTCGCCGGGGGCGTGGCTGCTGCCGCTGGCAGCGCCGTTCCAAACAGTAGGAACAGCGTGGACAGCGGTGCGATCCGGTGGCACCTCGACTTCTCCTTGCATGAGCCAAAAACTCGATGCAAGATCAGATTCGCGTCAGGCACCCAAGTGGCAAAGCTTTGATACGGTCGCGTGCATCTGCCGGTAGGCCAAGAACGCCACAGGATCGGCATCGTTAGCTCCGCGACCAATTTATACATGCCGATGCGAGGCGTCCACCTCAGCTCCCGCCGGCGGGCGACGCCAGTTTTCGAACGGGGCGCGCGGGCCGAGGTGGACGCCAGCGTAGCGCAGCGTTGGGCGACCTCGTTGCCCTGGGCCGGCAAACGCTGCACCATGATTGCAGGGGAGAACCAATCATGGAAAAGTCACTCTATCCGGAACCAACGCCGGAAATAGGCAAGGCCCGGCAAGCCGCGGCGCCCGAAATGTTGGCCGCGTGGCGCACCTTTAGCCGCCAGACCTATGCCGACGGCGCACTGCCCGGCAAAACCAAGCAGTTGATCGCGGTTGCGGTGGCGCACGTCACCCAGTGTCCGTATTGCATCCGCCACCACACCACGGCCGCCCTGACCGCCGGCGCCACGGAGCCGGAAATCATGGAAGCGATCTGGGTGGCCGCGGAGATGAGGGCGGGCGCGGCGGTGGCGCACTCCGCGCTAGCCCTGGACGAAATCCATCGGCACCGGCCCGAATCCAAGTAGCCGACCGGTCTCTACCTTGCGCCAGCTCAGCGGTGCGAGCAGCCGGTGGTTCAAATCCACCCCCCGCAACCAACCGAGCGCAGCGGGCTCTAAAGCTTTGGCCCAGAGGCGCCGATAAGCTTACTGGAGGTCACTATCATGACGATCAGCCCAGTGAGCAGTGGCGCGGTTGGGCAGTTCGGTTCGCCCAACCACACTCCCAATTCCTCAACTCCGTCGTCGCCGTTGCCGCGGGATACCGTGGATATAAGCTCGGCGGCTCGAGCCAAGCAG
>JBOGKL010000167.1:0-4105 GCA_050745525.1 Terriglobales bacterium
ACGCCTCGATAGGCGCTCTCGTAGGCTTCTCCCAAGCGCGCGGCCGTGTAGCGGCGGCTGGCATGGCGGCGCGCCGCCGCGCCCCGCTCCTGAGCCCAGCCGGCATCCTCGGCGGCGCGCTCCAGCAGCGCCCGCAATTCCACCAGGTTCGAGTAGAAGCATCCCACCGGCGCCCACAGCTCGCGCCAGCTCGGTATATCGTTGAGGAAAAGCGCGCAGCCCGACAGCGCCGCCTCCAACGCGGCTAATCCGAACGGTTCGTACAGGCTCGTGCCGATGTACACCCGCGCCCGCGCCATCACCTCGCGCAGCGCCTCGGATGGCAGCGCGCCCAGAGTCCGCGGGCCCGCCGGCGGGGTGGTCGGAGCCGGCGACAGCGGATGCCGTTGCTCCCCGGCCAGCACGATCTCGATCGGCAGCGCACGTGGCAGCTTGCCCAGCAGCGAAAGCTGCTTCCCATCATCCCAAAGCCGCCCCGCCGCCAGGGCAAAGCGCTGCTTCGGCCGCTGCGGAAACAGGGCCGGGTCGTGCCCGTTGTAAATCACCTGCACCGCGCGGCGTACGGGGAAGCTCACCTTCAGGTCGCGCCGCGCGCTGCGCGAAGGGGCCACCAGGCAGGGCGAGCAGGCAATCGCCTGCTGCGCCAGCGCTGCGTACCAGCGCTGATAAGCATTGTCGGGCGGTGCGCTGCCGCGCACCGTGCGCCACCAGGAGATGACGTCGCTATGTACGGTCAGCACCGTCGGCACGCGCGCCAGCGCGCCCGCATAGGCAAAATGGTTGCTGTGCAGCACGTCCGGCCGCCAGTGGCGGGCGATGTCCACCAGAAACGCCCGCGCCTGAAAGGCGTCGGCGGCTACCGGCGTCGAGCTGCCGTCGCAGTCCATCCACTCCAGCCGAAACGGCGCCCATAGCCGCGGCAGCCCCGGGCTGAAGGCCGGCTGCGTGGGTGAAAACACCACCACCAGCACCTGGTGCCCCCGGGCCACCAGCGCGCGTGCCAACTCGTCGGCGAACACGCCGACTCCCCCCGCGGCGTCGGCCGTCATCAGGATGCGCATACTCAGCCGGTGAGTCCGAACGAGCGTAGTTCTTCGGTGGCGTGCTCCTGCGTGGTGGTGGGCGACAGGCGCGCCGAACGGCCTTGTTCCCCCAGCCACTCGGCCAGCTCGCGCATGCCTTCGCGCAAGTCCACTTGCGGACGGTAGCCCAACCGCGTGCGCGCGGCCGTGATGTCGGCGATGCAGTGACGCGCGTCCCCGAGCCGGAACTGCCCGGTGATCATCGGCTCCAGCCGCTGATTGAGAGCCGCCGCTAGCGTGCGCGCGAGCCCCTCAATCGTGATCGTTCGTCCGCTGGCGATGTTCATCACCGCCCCGGTCTCCTCCTCGTTTTCCAGCGCCAACTGACAGGCGCGGGCGACGTCATGCACGCTGACCAAGTCCCGCAATTGCGCCCCGTCTTCAAACACGCGCGGCGGCCGCCCCGCCAGCAGCTCGGCCGCAAACACTGCCGCCACTCCCGTATACGGGTTGGTCAGCGCCTGGTGCGGCCCGTAGGTATTGAAAAAGCGCAGCACCACGGTCGGCAGATGATACGTGCGCCCGAATAAAAGACACATCTGCTCCTGCATGTACTTGGACAGCGCATACATCGAGCCCAACTGCGGCGTCTTCTGCTCATTGGTGGGCAGCGGTTTCAGGCCGGCCTGGCAGTGGGGGCAGTGTACTTCCCAGTCCTGGCGCCGCAGTTGCTCCAGCTCCCGCGCCGGTGCGTCCATGGTTGCTCGCCCGCAGTTGGGACACAGGTACCGTCCCTCCCCGTATATGGACATCGAGCCGGCCAGCAGCAACCGCTCGAGTCCGCTCCCCGGCTGGCGTTGCCGCGCCAGCACCGCTTCGAGCAGCACCGCTGTCCCCTGCAGGTTCACCCGGTTGTAGCGTGCGATCTGGTACATGGACTGGCCCACGCCGACCACGGCGGCAAAATGCACCACGGCCGAGACCCCCCGCAGTGCCCGCTCGACGGCTGCGGCATCGCACACATCTCCGATCTGCAGCTCCGCTCCCGCGGGCAGATAGGTCGGCACTCCGTGGGGATGCACCTGCGGGTCCAGGCAGTCGAGCAGGCGCACGCGATAGCCGGCCTCGAGCAGCCGCCGCGCCAGATGCGAGCCCAAAAATCCCGCTCCCCCGGTGATCAGCACCCGCGGCGATTCTCCGTTGGCCTTCACGCCGCCTCCTGTCCGATGCTCACCAGCCGGCTCACCCCCGCCGGCGCATAGCGCTCGGCCACCCAGGCGGCAAAGCGCGCAAATTCGGTCCGCGCATCGACGCGCGGGGGCGCCGCGTAATGGGCCTCCGCGCCCAAATGCGCCGGCGTGTAGCACAGCGTTGCGGTGACCTCAAAGCCCTCTAGAGCCCGCATCTGCCGGTCAAACCAAGCCTCGGCGCCCGGCCGGTACCAGTCCGCCCAGCTCAGACCCGTGCGCACTTGGCGCACGCCCAGCCGCTCCATCCATTCCACTGCCGCCTCCAGCCGCGGGTCTTCAAAGTGGAACCACTGGCAAAGACCCAGCCCTGCCGGAAACTGCTCCAGCGCTGGCTTCGGCGTCCCGTCGGCGCGTACCAACCCCATGTAGTAATGGCGGTAATAGGCCGAGCCTTCGCTCTCCCGGTGCCGCGTCGTCGCTTCCCACGCCGGCGGCAAGTCAAACAAGCTGTACCAATGGATGCGCTCGACCCGCCCTTGCAGCAGCCGCGCCGTCGTCAGCAGCCCAAAAACCTGGATCTCCTCGGACCCAAACGATGACGCCCCGGCCTCACTCACCCACACCGGCAGGTCGGTGACCTGCTCGACTTCGTCAATCTTGCGCGGCCAATCATGGATGGACCAATGGTTCCAGTCCAGCGGAAACCCGTGTACCGACACCCGGTCCACCGCACCCAGCAGTCCGTAGCTGCCCAGCAGCCGCAAAAATTGTGGGTCTATCGGAGATATCCCGCCCAGCACCAGCGTCAGCCCCGGACGCACCCGCCGCACCGCCGCGGCTGCCTCCAGTGCCATCGCCGCAAACTGCTCCCATTCCGGATCCAGCCGAAAGTTCCAGTGCGAGAGGTTGTTCGGCTCATTCCATAGCATCAGTGAATCGAGCAAGGGCTTATTCGGCGCCTCCGCACGTAATGGATGGTCATGACTCTCCCAGAGGTTTGCTGGCTAGCGGTTGGCGTGCCCGCCGTATACTGAATACGGAAGTTGAGATCTCGAATAAGGATTATCTGGACATGTCCATTTCCGGCACACTTCCGGCCGATGCCGCCACCGGCTCTCCCGCCGGCGTGCTGCTGAACGACTTCAGCCTGCAGGTCGCCACCGTCAACGGCAGCGGCAGTCAATCGTCCAATCTCGTCCTGCTGCGCACCCTGTTTCAAATGGGCATTCCCATTTCCGGGAAAAACCTGTTCCCCTCCAACATCGCCGGCCTGCCCACCTGGTACACCATCCGCGCCAGCCACCAGGGGTATGTGGCGCGCAAGAAGGAGATCGACCTCCTGATCGCCATGAACCCGGAGACCGGGCGCGACGACGTGCTGGCGCTGGAGGCGGGGGCGGTGGTGATCTACGACCAGCCGCTGAAGCTCGACCAGCTGCGCGCCGACCTGAGCTTCCATCCGGTGCCCTTCGACCTGTTGGTGGCCGGGGTGTGCCCGGAGGCGAAGCTGCGCAAGCTGGTGCGCAACATGATCTATGTCGGGGTGGCGGCGCACCTGCTGGGGCTGGAGATGGCGGAGGTGGAGCGGGCGCTGCGGGCCCAGTTCAAGAAGAAGCAGAAGGCGGCCGACTTGAACTGGCGCGCGGTGGAGGCGGGCTTCGCCCATGCCGGCGAGCACTTCGCCCCCAGCCCCTGCCAGGCGCGGCGGCTGGAGGCGACGCGGGGCAAGATCATCATCGAGGGCAACGCGGCCGGGGCGCTGGGATGCCTCTTCGCCGGCGTCTCGGTGGTGGGTTGGTATCCGATCACCCCCTCCAGCTCGCTCTGCGAATACCTGATCGACTACCTGAAGAAGTACCGCACCGCCGCCGACGGCCGCGCCACCTTCGCCGC
>JBOGKL010000168.1:0-6588 GCA_050745525.1 Terriglobales bacterium
GGCCGAGGCCGAGGCGGCGCTGAAGCGCTTGTAGTGCGCCGCGCCGCCGTCATTGGGTATTGGGATTACTATTGAGGAAAGCCGTTCCGCAGCCTTCTGCAGCCTATGCACTCGCACCGCCTTCACCTTGCTCTCGTTCTGGTTGTGATCCTCGGCTTGGGTGGCGCCGCCGCGCGCGCGCAAGGGGTGCAGCAGCAGGGACCGGTCATCATCCCCAAGAAAAAGACAAAGCCGGTCACGCCGGCAGCGCCTCCTCCCACGCCCGAGCAGCAGAAGGTCCAGAAGCCGCAGTACCGGTTCTCGGTGAACGTGCCCGAGGTACAGATCCCGGTTTCCGTGCAACTCAACAATGGCCAGTTCGTGCCCAACCTGACCGCCAGACAGTTCGAGATCTTCGAGGACGGGGTGCGGCAGCACATTGACAAGGTGGCCGTCACCACCGATGCCCCCATGACCGTGGTGCTGCTGGTGCAGTTCAACAACACCTGGTACCCGGTGCTGTATCGAATCCTTAGCGCCTCCTATGCGTTTACCGGCATGATGCAACCCAGCGATTGGGTGGCGCTGGTCACCTTCGATCTCAAACCCACCATCGTCGTGGATTTCACCCACAACCGGCGCGCCATTCAAAATGCGATCGCCTCGCTGCATTTCGCCAACTTCAGTGAAAGCGACCTGTTCGATTCGCTGTCGCAGACCGTTGACCGGCTCAACGGCGTGGCCGGCCACAAGGCGATTATTCTGATCGCCACCGGGCTGAACACGTTCAGCCACATGAACTTCGACCAGCTGCGCAAGCAATTGGACGCCACCCAAAACATCACCATTTACAGCATCAGCATGAGCTTCGTGCTGGAGGAATGGCTGCAGTCGCAAGGCCGCATGGGCATGGCGCAGATGTCGCTGCTGCAGGGCGACAATGAGATGCACTACTTCGCCACCGCGACCGGCGGGCGCTTTTATCAGCCGCGGTTCATCGGCGGTTTCAACGATGTCTTCCAGGACATCGCGGCCACCGTGCGCAGCCAGTACATTATCAGCTACGTGCCCACCAACAAAAAACTGGACGGCACCAAGCGCAAGATCAAGGTGGAGTTGGCCGGGCCCAACGGCCAGCCGCTGGTGATCGTGAACCAGAAAAACAAGAAGCAGAAGTACTCGCTGTTCTACCGCAACTACTACACCGCGCGGCACGTGGTGCAGTAGATCTCGCGGCGGACGCGGCGGCCCACGGCGCAGGCAATGGCCCGCAAGCTGGGCATCAGATCGTCGAGTTCGATCGGGCTCAGCGCCTGCTCGCGGTCGGATATGGACTCCTCCGGCCGGATGTGGACCTCCAGACATACGCCGTCGGCGCCGGCGGCCACCGCCGCGCGCGCCCCCGCGGCCACCAGCGAGCGGCGGCCGGTTCCATGGCTGGGGTCCACGACGACGGGCAGGTGCGAGAGTTCGTGAACGGAGGGCACGGCCGACACGTCCAGCGTGTTGCGGGTGTAGGGGTCGAAGCCGCGGATGCCGCGCTCACACAGCACAATCTGGTCGTTGCCGCGCGCCAGCAGATACTCGGCCGCCCCCAGCCACTCCTGCAAAGTGGCGCTGGGCGAGCGTTTCAGCAGCACCGGCTTGCGCAGCATCCCGAGGCGCTTGAGCAACGCGAAGTTCTGCATGTTGCGCGCCCCCACCTGCAGCATGTCGGCATAGCTCGCCACCACGGGGACCTCTTCCGGCGACATCACCTCCGTGACGACGGGCAGGCCGGTGCGGGCCCCCACCTCCGCCAGAATCTCCAACCCTGCCCGTCCCAATCCCTGGAACGCGTAGGGCGAGGTGCGCGGCTTGTAGGCGCCGCCGCGCAGCAGATGCGCGCCGGCGGCCCGCGCGCCCTCGGCCGTGCGCAGGACCTGCTCCAAGCTCTCGACCGAACAGGGCCCAGCCATCACCACCACCTCTGGGCCGCCGATCTCGACCTCTCCGACGCGCACGCGCGTGCCCTCCGGGCGCCGCGCTCGTGACGACAGAGCGGCGCCTTCCAAGGCCTCCATCTCCGCCACGGCCGGCAGCAGCCCTTCGGCACGCCATCGTGTCAGTTCCTCGGCGACCGGCAGTAGGGTGCCATCGTCGCTGGGGACGGCCGCGAACCGGTCCGGCCCGAGAAAGGCAAGGGGCGCGGTGGTGTAGCCCAACCGCTCGAGCATCGAACGGGCGGCCTGTATATCTTCCGGACTGGCATCGGGCTGCATGCGTAATAACATTGGGGCTCCAGGAAAACAAAAAGCCCGCTGAAGGTGTCTTCAGCGGGCTGCGAAGTCTGATTTGCCTAGATCAGCATCAAGGCAGACCCCGCCCGCTGCTCCGGTAATACCAATAGGCAAAGCGGAAGGTGCGGGCAGGAGTCATAGAATCGGACCTCACTATACCATGAATCAGAACTTGCGCAATACCCCGATCACACGGCCTTGCACCTGCACGCGTTTGGCGGATACACGGATCGGAGTCATCGCGGCATTGGCCGGCTGCAGCCGGATCATCCCTCCGGCTTCGTGGTAGATCCGCTTCAGTGTCGCCTCCAGGCCATCCACCAACGCCACCACGATCTGGCCGTCATCGGCTTCCTCGCGCCGCTCCACCATGACATAGTCGCCGTCCACAATATGATCTTCCACCATGCTGTTGCCGCGCACTTCGAGGACGAAGCTGGCGCGATTGCGGGTGATATCGCCGAGAGAGATTTCCTCGGTGCCGGCAATGGCCTCAATCGGTTTGCCGGCGGCAATGCGTCCGAGCAGCGGCAACGAGCCGGCGCTGCCGCCGCGGCGCGCGACCGGCCTCCGCAGCTCGATGGAGCGGCTCTGGTTGAAGCCGCGGCGCAAGCAGCCCTTTTTCTCCAGCGTCGCCAAATGTGCATGCACGGTGGCCAGCGAGGTCAGATGCAGCCCGGCGGCAATCTCCTCGTAGCTGGGGCAATAGCCCTCGCGCTCGATAAAGCTTTGCAAAAACGTCAGCACCTCGTGTTGCCGCTTGGTTAGCACCATGGCGGCACTATAGGCGAACAAAAAACGAATGTCAAGGGGCGCAACGACGGCGCTAAGCCGGAGAGTGAGGGGGGCGGAAGCCGCGCCGGTACTGCAAGGGCGTCAGGCCCAGAAGGCCGCGAAACACGCGCGTGAGATGGCTCTGGTCGGCAAAGCCCGCCGCCAGAGCAATCTCGGCCAGGCTGATTTGGGTTTGCTCGAGCTGGCGACAGGCATAGGCGGTCCGGATCTGGCGCAGGCGCTGGCCCACGGTGCAGCCTTCGTAACGGCGGAACTCGCGCGCCAAATGCGTGGGGTGCACCTCGGCCGCCGCCGCCACCATGGCCAGCGAAAGGTGCTCGGCAAACCGGATCGCCAGCGTTTGGCAGGCTTGCGTCAGCCACGGCGGAGCTGCCATCCCGGCCGCCTGCGGCCGTGCCCGCCGCACGAGCGCCAACATTTGCAAGACCAAGCCCTCCATGGCGAGCGGTGAGTGCTCATCCGCATGCCGGAGTTCGCGATAGAGATCGCGCGCCACCCGGCTCAGCCGCGGGCTGGCCAGATCGGCCTCGCCCGGCACGCCACGGCCGCTGTCATCCCCCGCCGGTTCGATCTGCAGAATGCGGACCTCGGAGCTGAGAAAGTGATCCGCATGCAGCTCGCCGGGCAGATGATAGATCAGCGTTCCCGGCCGGCAAGCGACCGAGGTCCGGGCGAAGGTTTGGGTGAAGATGCCGTTCAGGGTCAGCGCGAAGTACGGCAGAGCATGGCGGTGCCACGCGGTATGCAGCCCGCGGCTCCGCACCACGACTTCGCGCAGGCGGCCGGCGTGGGTCTCTGATTGCCGCGTGATGCATCCGGGTGCAAACAGCGCCATGCTGGTTTGTACCGTCTCGACGGCGCTCGGAGCGGCTGGCACCGGATTCGTGGCCATGGGATTCCCGTGAGCTTATCGCCGCACCTTTCCTGTGTCAACGGGCCAGTTAGAATGTCAGGGGCCGTCAAGTCCGGAGGTGAGCCTTTCATCATGAAGCGATGCCGTTGCGTGCTGCTAATCCTTCTCTTCGCGGTGGCTCTGAGCGCGCAAACGCGCGTGGTGATGCTGGGCACGGGAACGCCGGTGGCGAATCCCTTTAAGTCGGGCCCGGCCAGCGCCGTCATCGTCAACCACACCGCCTATCTCGTGGATTGCGGGCCGGGTGTGGTTCGCCGCGCCGCGCTGGCTGCCCGGCGCGGCTTCCCCGCGCTGCGCGTGGCCCGCATTCATTACGTCTTCATCACCCACCTGCACACGGATCACACGCTCGGCTATCCCGACCTGATCTTCAGTCCCTGGGTGCTGGGGCGCAAGATGCCGCTCGAGGCTTACGGACCGGCCGGGCTGAAGGCCATGACGGCGGCCATCATGCAGGCGTGGAGCGTGGACATTCACGTCCGCACCACCGGGCTCGAACATGCCTCCACCACCGGCTATCACGTGGATGTACACGAGATCCAGCCTGGCGTCGTGTACCGCGACCGCAATGTCACCGTCACCGCGTTCCGCGTGCATCACGGCAACCAACTGATCGCCTACGGCTACAAATTCAAGACCGCCGATCGCACCATCGTGTTTTCCGGCGACACCTCGCCGCTGGACATCGTGGCGCGTGAATGCGACGGCTGCGACCTGCTGTTCCACGAGGTCTACAACCGCCGTGGCACGGCGCGGCGCGAACCCGATCAACTCCCCTACTTCCACCAGTACCACACCTCGCCGCGCGAGCTGTGCCGCATTGCCGCCCTTGCCCATCCCAAACTGCTGGTGCTGTACCACCAGGTCTTGGAGGGACTGCCGGAATCGGACCTGCTCGCCCAGGTGCAAGCCTGCTATAAGGGCGCCGTGGTTTCCGCCCACGACCTCGACGTGTACTGAGCGGGTAGTCTAAGGGGCGCCGGCGGCGGCGCGCGGGCGCGTGAGCAGCCAACTCACCGCCGCCAGCGCGATCGTGCCGCTTAGCAGCGCCATGTCGGTGCGGTCCATCTGGGTCAGCAGCACCAAGCAAAATCCGACGCCTAAGGCGGGTACCAGCCATCCCAACGGGACGCGGAACACCGGCGCGCCCGGGTCCCGGCGCCGGAACACGGGCAGGGCCGCACAGGTGAATCCGTAAGTGAGCAGGCGCGCCACTGCCGACAGGCTGGCGTTCCACTCGAAACTGCCCGCCATGGCCAGCGCCCAACTGGCGATCACGTACAACAGAATCGAAACGTGCGGGGTGCGGAAGCGCCGGTGCACCGCGCACAGCACGCGCGGCAGGTCGCCGCGCTCGCCCATGGCAAAGGTCAGCCGCGGCGTGCCCAGGATGGTGGCCGCGAACCAGCCCCAGATGGAAATCATCGCTCCCAGAGCCATCAACCATGCCCCCGGCAGGCCTAAAAACCGCGCCGCCGCTGCTGCCAGCGGCTGCGCTTTGACGGCTGCGCTCACCCCCGCCGGGCTCACCGTGCCCTGAAACACAACCTGGATCAGGAAATAAAAGACGACCACGATGCCCATGCCGCTGAGCAGCGCAAAGGGCGTATCGCGCCGCGGATTGCGCATTTCGCTGCCCGGAAACATCGCGTTATCAAAACCGCCGAAGGCGAAGATCAGCAGCAATACGGCCTCGAACCAGTTACCGCTGATAGCTCCGCCGGCCGGCTTCCAGGTGAAGAAGTTCGCGCCCCGGACGAACCACAGGCCGATGCCCACGAACAGCGCCAGCGGGATCAGTTTGGCGATCACGAGCACATCGCTGGTGCGTGCCCCGGCGCGCACGCCGCGATAGTTGATCGCCCCCAGCGCGGCGAACAACAGGGTGATCAGAACCGCCTGCGCCAGTGCTTTGCTGGCCGCCGGCCAGAACACGGCCAGATAGGAGACAAAGATGCGGGCGGTGGCGGCGGCCGCGGTAATCCGCATGAGCCAGGTGACCCAGCCGACCAGCACGCCGACAAAGCGTCCGAAGGCCTCGCGCGCGTACAGATAAGGCCCGCCGGCAGCGCGGAACTGCGCGCTCACCTCGGCGAAACACAACACGATGAAGCCGATGCCGATGGCCGCGGCTAGATAGCCGAGCGCGCTGGCGCTGCCGAGCAGACCGGTGATCAGCATGGGCAAGCCGAAAATGCCGCTGCCGATGACGGTGTTGACGACCAGCGCGGTCAGATCGCCGCGCCCCAGCTCCGGGAGTAGTTGGCCGCCGGTGGTGGCCGCCGGCGCCGGAAGCGGGCCCGATTCAGGGGCGGGCGGCAAGGGGCCTCAACATGGTGCGATCCAGATAGTCGGGCCGCTGGGGGATGCGCACCAGGTGAGGATACCGCAGGCCGCCGTGATAGGGGATGGCGATGGTCTGCAGGTCGCCATCGTCGCGCACGGTGAGCCGGATCGGCGCGCGGGTGTGCGGGCTGCGACGCAGCGCAGCGAGCAGCCGCGCCGGCGTGTAGGGCTGGCCGTCCACCCTGAGCACGCGCGCATCCGGTCCGACGCCGGCGGCAAAAGCCGGACTGCCCCAGATCGAAGCCACCACGCGGCCGTGGGCCTCCAGACGCAGGC
>JBOGKL010000169.1:0-8104 GCA_050745525.1 Terriglobales bacterium
AGCCCTGCCGAGCGTAAGCGGGTCGCTCGGCGGAGCCGAGCGGGGTCCCGCGCCGATCAATGGCTGAATCAGTCTTTTGCCCCCACCTTTTTTTGGATGTAGTCAATCGCATCCTGGACGCGGCGGATTTTTTCCGTATCCTCGTCCGGGATCTGGATTTCGAAGGTGGTTTCGAACTCCATGACCAGCTCGACCAGATCAAGCGAATCGGCGCCTAGGTCCTCGACAAAGGAAGCGTTGGGCGTCACCTCGGCGGCCTCGACGCCAAGCTTTTCGACCACGATGTGACGAACCTTTTCTTCGATCTCACCAGCCATGGGCATCGTCCTTGGGCCCAGCAGGGCCGCGCTGTTCCATTCGGATATGCGAAAGCATAATCATACACGAACCGGGATGGAGGCACCCGGCCGTCAAAGCTTCAGGTAAGAGGCCAGGCGGTCCGCAGCGACGGCGCCCGCCCGCACCAGCCGCGGTGCGGATCCGCACAGGTCCACAATGGTAGAGGGCAAATGCGAGGGCGAGGGCCCAGCGTCGGCGATGAGGGGACAGCCGGATCCCAATTGCGCCATCACCTCGGCCGCAGTGCGGCAGGCCGGCTCACCGCTGCGGTTGGCGCTGGTCGCGGTCAGAGGGAATCCCGTGCTGGCGAGCAGGGCAGCCAGCAGCGGCAGGTCCGGCTGCCGCAGCGCGATGCCGCCGCTGCCGGCGGTCAGGGCGGCAGGGAGATGCGCGGCCGCGGGCAGGATCAGCGTCAGTGGCCCCGGCCAGAATCTGTCGGCCAACTCGACAAACAGCGGCGGCAGACGTGCCGCTACTTCGCGCGCCTGTTCCTGGTCGCGCACCACAATGGGCAACGCCTTGTCGAATCCCCGGCCCTTGAGCGCGAAGACGCGCTCGACAGCTCGAGCCTCGAGCGCGTTGGCCGCCAACCCATACAGCGTGTCGGTGGGAACGACGGCGACGCCGCCCGCGCGCAGGTGATCGCTCAACTCGGCAATCGCCTCGGGGGCGGGCGCTTGCGCGTCCAGGTTGAGCACGCGGGGCATCGTTACCAGAATGGCACCCATAAAAACGAAGGGGGACGATTTTCTCGTCCCCCTCCGCCCAATTCCCGAAGAACGTACTTACTTTTTCTTCGAGCTCTTTTTCTTCGCCGCCGGCTTCTTTGCAGCCTTCTTAGCGGGTTTCTTCGTTGCCATGAACTATTCTCCAATCGAACAGAATCTGCGCGAATGGATCCGCGCAGGGTTAGTGAATGTATAGAATTTGCAGCGGCGGGTGTCAAGAAAAAAATCGCGTGCGCGAGCGGAGTAGCTCCGGCGCAACCGAAGCGCACGCACCTTCGTCTCATAGCAGAGGTGCAGGGAAGAGCATGGCCATGCAAAAACGAACCGGCCTCTCCGTTGTTTTGTTCGCCGCGTTACTCGTTGCTTTGCCCGCCGTGCCGCTCGCGCGCGCGCAGATGCTGCCCGGCGCGCACGTCGCGCCTCCCCATCCGCCGGCGTTGCGCAAGAGCACTGCGCTGCAGCAGATTCCCACCATCACCGCCAACGTCAGCCTGGTGAACATGATCTTCAGTGTCGAAGACCAGCACGGCGGCTTCGTGCCGGCCCTGACGAAAGCCGATTTCCACGTGCTCGAGGACGGCAAGCCGCAGCAGATTGCATTTTTCTCCGCCGAAAATCAGCTTCCGCTCACTCTCGGCCTGCTGCTCGACACCAGTCCCAGCCAAGCCGGCGTGCTCGGCGAGGAACAACAGATCAGCGACTCGTTTTTCCAGCAGGTGATCCGCCCCAAGGACCTGGCCTTCGTCATCGGCTTGGACGTGCAGGTGCGCCTGTTGCAGGATTTGACCGCCGAGGTGCCCGCGCTCGCCCGCGCCGTGAACGGCGCGCACATTGGCGGCGCCGATGCCGGCAGCTACGGCGGCATCAACCCCGGCACGCTCCCCAACCAGGGCAACGTCGGCGCCACGCATCTGTGGGACGCCATTTACCTCGCCTGCCATGACGTGCTGGCGCATCAGGCGGGCCGCAAGGCCATCATTGTGGTCACGGACGGCGGCGAGCAGGGCTCAACCTACACCTGGCAGGACGCGCTGCGCGCGGCGCTGGACAGCAACACGGCGGTGTTTGCGGTCATGACCGTGGAGCGCAGTTACGGCGTGTTCGGCGGCGGCTACTATCGCGGCGCGGGCCCGGGCGAACTGAAAAAAATCACCGACGAGACGGGCGGACGCACCATCAACCCCGGCCGCCACCTGGCACGCGCGTTTCAGCAGCTCATTTTGGAACTGCGCAGCCAGTACTCGCTCGGCTACCACAGCAACCTGCCCGCGGATGTGCGCGGCTTCCGCACCGTGCGCATCGAGCTGCAACCGGCCGCGGCGGAAGCGCATCCCGCCGCCCGCATCCGCGCCCGCAGCGGCTATTACGCTCCGGGGACGCGGGCGCGACGGCCGCCTCCGCCGGGATAGCTCGCTATTTCGCTAGCTCAGCAAATCCAGCGCCGGGACTTCCTCGCCCCCGCCGCCCGAGCTGGCTTGTGCCGGCGCCGGCTCGGGTTCTTCCACCTGTTCGCCCGGCGCCAGAAAGCGGTTCTGCTCCAGGCCCTGCTGGCGCGTGTACAGGTCCCAGTAGCGTCCGCGCGCGGCCAGCAGCTCCCGGTGCCGCCCGCGCTCGACGATACGCCCCTCCTCGATGACCAGAATCTGATCGGCGGCGCGGATGGTCGATAGCCGGTGCGCGATCACGAACGTGGTGCGGTGATGCAGCAGATAGCTCAGCCCCTCCTGGATCAGGGCTTCCGATTCCGAATCCAGGCTGCTGGTCGCTTCGTCCAGGATCAGGATGGCGGGCTCGGCCAGCACCGCGCGCGCAATCGAAAGCCGCTGCCGCTGCCCGCCCGACAGCTTCACGCCGCGCTCGCCGACGACGGTGTCATAGCCGTTGGGAAAGCTCTCGGCAAACACATCCACGTGCGCCAGGCGGCACGCGCGCAGGAACTGCTCCTGGCTCGCCTGGGGGCGGGAGAACATCACGTTGTCGCGGATGGGGCCGTCGAACAGGAACGACTCCTGCAGCACGACGCCCAACTGGTCGCGGTAGGGACCGAGCCGCAAGCGGGCCAAGTCATGTTCGTCCACGCGCACGCGGCCCGCGGTGGGCGTGTAGAAACCGGCCAGCAGCCCGATGATGGTGGACTTGCCCGCGCCCGAAGGCCCCACCAGCGCCGTCGTGGTGCCGGCGGCGGCGGTGAAGCTGATGTCGTGCAGCACCTCCGGTCCTGCCGTTCCCGACTCGCTATAGGCAAAGGAGACGTTTTCGAAGGCGACAGCTCCACGCAGCTCGCCCACATCCTCCTGGCGCCGCGTGTCGGCGTCTTCCGGGCGCATCTGCAGCAGCTCGTGCGTGCGCTCCAGGCCCGCCATCGCCTCGGAGAGCTGCGTGCCGATACCCACGATCTGCATCACGGGAGCCACCAGCATGGCCAAGTACAGGTTGAACGCCACCAGATCGCCGAGCGTGATCGCGCCCCCGAGCACGCGCTCCACGCCCATGTACCACATGGCCGCGCCCACGGCGCCCACCAGCACCTTCGAGGACAGATCCATGGCCGAGGCCGCGTTCAGCGTCCGGAAGACGTTCTGCAACAGGCCGTCGAGACCGCGCCGGAACACTTCCGCCTCGCGCTCCTCGGCGTGATAGCCCTTCACCACGCGCACGCCGGCGATGGACTCGGTCAGGCGTCCGGTCACGGCCGCATTGATCCTGCGGCGCTCGCGGAAGATGGGCCGGATGGTGGCGAAGGATTTGCGGATGCTGAGCGTGAACAGCGCAATCAGAATCGCCGCTACCACGGTCATGGCCACGCTAATGCGCAGCAGCAGCGCCAGGGCAAACAGCGCCGTTATGATGCTGCCGGCGAACTGCACCAGGCCGGTGCCCAGCAGATTGCGCACGCCCTCGACGTCGCTCATCACACGCGACACCAGTCCGCCGGTCGAGTTGTGGTCGTAGAAGCTCACCGGCAGGTGCGCCAAGTGCGCCTGCACCTGGCGGCGCAGTTCGTTGATCAGCCGCTGCGCTTCTTTCGACAGCAACTGCACCAGCCCGTAGCTGGTGGCCCCCTGCACGGCTGTGGCCGCCAGCACGATGAGGATGATGGGCAGCAGCCAATCGAGCTTTTTCTGCCCGATGACCTGATCAATGAGGTACTTGCTCGAGGCCGGCAACACCAATCCGCATACGCGGTTGATGACCATGAGCACGAAGCCCAACCCCAGCAGCGCCCGGCGCGGCTTGAGCAGCGCCCAGGCGTGCGGCCACACCTCGCGCCAGCTCTTGTTCAGCGGAGGGCCGGAGCGCGGCCCTCCGCCCATGCCCCACCCCATGCCGCCCAAGGCTCCCATCCCCTCAGTCTACAGGCGGGTGGGAGCCCAGGGAGCCCACGGTGCGCAGCTCGCGCCGCTCGCTGCGGCGGCGCATCAGAAAATAGAGCAGCGGAACCAGGATCAACACATTGATCGCCGAGGTCGCCATGCCGCCCACGATGGGCGCGGCGATCGGCTTCATGACATCGGAGCCGATGCCGGTTTCCGCAAGAATCGGCATCAGGCTGGCCAGCACCGCGCCCACCGTCATCAGCACCGGCCGCAGCCGCAGCACCGCGCCGGCCATCACCGTCTCTTCCAAGCTGCCACCGCCGGTCCGCTTGCGCTCCTCATGGGCCTGGCGCAGATAAACCAGCATCACCACCGCCGTCTCCACCGAGATGCCGAACAGATCAATGTAGCCGACCCAGACCGCCACGCTGAACGGATACCCCAGCCACCATTGCAGCAGCAGTCCGCCGCTGAGCGCGAACAGCGTGGGGATCATCAACATCAGGGATTCGGCAGCCGAGTGAAAGACCACGTAGAGCAGGAGGAAAATTATAAAGGCAACGATGGGAATCACCAGCTCCAGCCGCCGGTCGGCTCGCTGCTCGAGCACATACTGACCGGACCAGTGATAGCTGTAGCCGGCCGGCAATTGGAGATGCGCGGCCAGCGCGCGGTTGGCGCGTGCCACCAGGGTGCCGTAGTCGGAGCCGGACGTTTCCAGAAAGAGATAGGCCGTGAGCTCGCCATCTTCGTCCCGGATCATTGCCGGCCCGTTGCTGATCGTAAGGCCCGCCACCTGCGAGAGCGGGATTTGCGCGCCGCTGGGGGTGGTCAACTGCACCGCTCCGAGAGTGGGAAGATCGTTTCGATAATCGCGCGCGTAGCGGACATCGATGGGAATGATCTGCCGCCCATCGAGGGTTTCCGCCACGTCCACGCCGCCAATGGCGCTGGCGACCGCTTGTTGGACGTCGGCGATGCTGAGCCCGAAGCGTGCGATCTGACCCCGGTGCGGCGTGATGTTGATATACAGTCCATCGGCCACCCGCTCGGCATAGGCCGAGGTCACGCCTGCAACCTTGGTCAGGATGGCTTCCATCTTTTGGCCCAGCGCCTGCAGGCCGGCCAGGGTAGGACCCTGAAGCTTCAGTCCCACCGGCGTTTTCATTCCGGTCAGCTCCATGTCCATGCGGTTGGCCACCGGCATGGTCCAGTTATTGCTCAGGCCCGGGAAGTGCAGCTCGGCGTCCATATCTGCGACCAGTTGGTTGTAGGTCGTGCCCCGCGGCCACTGCGAGCGCGGCTTGAGCATGATCGTGGTATCGAACATCGGCAGCGGTGCATTGTCGGTGGCGCTGGTGGAGCGGCCGGCGGTGCCGAACACGCTTTGCACTTCCGGAAAACGGCGGATGATGCGGTCCTGTGCCTGCAGTAGCCGCGCCGCCGGCGTGACCCCCAGCGCGGGCAGGCCGGTGGGCATGTAGACGCTCGAACCTTCAAACAGCGGCGGCATGAACTGGCTGCCCAGGTGCAAGGCCAGTGGCAGCGTGCAGGCAAGAAAGAGCAGGTTGAGGGCGACCGTCCAGACGGGATGACGCAAACACCAGTGCAGCAGCGGCCGGTACACACTCCGCGTCAGGCGCGACACCGGGTTGCGCTGCTCGGTGCGCAGCCGGCCGCGGATCAGCAGCGGCATGAGCGCCGGCACCAGCGTGACCGCCAGAATCGAGGACAAGGCGATGGCCAGAGTTTTCGTCCAGGCCAGCGGCCGGAACAGCCGGCCCGCCTGCGCGCTCAGCATAAACACCGGCAAAAACGACGCCACGATGATCAGGAGAGAGAAAAACAGCGCCGGGCCCACCTGCTGCGCCGCCTCGATCAGGAGCCGCACCCGTGCGACGCCGCGCGCCTCCGGGTGATCGGCCAGGCGGCGGTAGCCGTTCTCCACCATCACGATGGCCGCATCCACCAGCACGCCGATGGCGAGCGCGAGTCCGCCCAGGCTCATGATGTTGGCGCTGACGTGCAGCAGCGCCATGGGCAGAAACGTGACCACGAGCGCGATCGGCAGGGTGAGGATCACAATCAGCGCCGAGCGGAAATGCCAGAGGAAGAAAATGATCACCAGGCTGACGACGATCACCTCTTCCAACAGCGCCGCGCGCAGCGTGGCCACCGAGGCGTTAATGAGGCCGGAGCGGTCGTAGCCCGTCATCACATGGACGCCCGCGGGCAGGGAGGGCGCCAACTGCTTCAGCTTCGCCTTCACGCCGCGGATCACGTGGAGCGCATTGCTGCCGGAGCGCGCCATCACGATGCCGCCCACGGTTTCGCCTTCTCCATCCCAGTCGGCGATGCCCTCCCGCGGTTCCGGTCCGAACGTGACCGTGCCCAGTTGGGAGAGCGTCACCGGCACGCCGCCGCGCAGCCCGACGGTGACACGGCGCAAATCCGCTAGCGAATGTACATAGCCGAGCCCGCGCACCAGGTAGCGCGCGCCGCTCAGTTCCAGCGTGCCGCCACCGGTTTCATTGGTGCTGGCGCGCACCGCCGCAATCACCTGCTGCAGGCTGACGTCGTGTTGACGCAGCAGCCGCGGCGCCAGGTTGACCTCGTACTGACGCTCAAAGCCGCCGATGGTGGCGACTTCGCTCACGCCCGGCACGGTTTCGAGTTGATACCGCAGGAACCAATCCTGCAGCGCGCGCAACTGCGCCAGACTCTCGTGATGGGTGGTATCCACCAAGGCGTACTCGAATACCCAGCCGGCGCCCGTGGCGTCGGGCCCCAGCGCTGGATGCACCCCCGGCGGGAGCAGCGCCTGTTCGCGCTCGAGCGCCTCCAGCACCCGCGCCCGCGCCCAATATAAGTTGGTGCCGTCCTGAAACACGGCGGTGACATAGGAATCACCTTCCATCGTCTGGGCCCGCACATCGGTGACCTTAGGCGTGCCCAGCAAGGTCGTCACCAACGGATAGGTCACCTGGTCCTCAATGATGCTGGGCGGCTCACCCAACCAGGTGGTATGCACCACCACCTGCACGTCGCTGATGTCCGGCAACGCGTCGAGGGGAATGCGGCCGATCGAGTAAAGGCCGCCCAGCAGCGCCAGCGCCACGCCGGCAAACACCAGAAACCGGTTGCGGGCACAGAGGGCAATGAGTTGTGCGATCATGCGCCCCCGGCTGCGCGCAGGGACGTGTACGTCGCCGCGAGCACGTGCCCGCCCTTGGTTGCGGTGATCGTCACCTGCCAGTCGCCGCGGCTGCCCAGTGTGCCGCTGCCACGGTAGCGGCCTCCGCCTTGCTCGTGCAAGGGCACGGTGACGTGCATCGCGGCCATGCCCATGGCCGGCATGGCGGGCATGCCAAGCCGCACCGTCACCGTGGCGCCCGTGACCGGAGCTCCCGACGTGGTGGTCAGGAAGACGCGAAACGTGTCACGGCCCTTGCGTGCCGGTGAGGGCGCCGTGGTGAGGGAGACGTGCAGCGCGGTCCGCGGCTGTCTGGCGGCGGCGCTGACGCCGGGCGGCGGGGGCGCGTAGCTGCCCGCGGCCGCCGCCAATTGCGCTTCCGAGGCGATCAGAAAATTGGCGCCCATGGCGACGCGCTCGCCTGCGCGCAGCCCCTTGCGGATGATGAGGGTGTCGCCGATCTGCGGACCGATCTGAACCTTCTGCGGGGTCCACCGTCCCCCGCCTTCGGCCACAAACGCCAGCGC
>JBOGKL010000170.1:0-6423 GCA_050745525.1 Terriglobales bacterium
GGTCTAGCTTGCCCGTCAGCTTCTTCCTTTGTCCGCCCAAGGTCCCTATTTCAGAATCCTTGAGTCCCAGGAACTCCTTCAACCAGGCTTTCCACTGCTCCATCAAGGGCGCGCGATGGACCAGAACCAAGGTCGAGACCTTCCGCTTGGCGGCGAGGGCACAGGCGATGACGGTTTTGCCGGTGCCAGGCGTAGTCGGCCACCACGGCGCGGTTGGTCTTGTGCAGCGAGGCCAGCGCCGGGGCCATATCGAGCGGACGCAAGCAGCGCATGTCCACGACTTCGGCGGAAACGCCCTCGCGCTCAAGCTCGTGCGCCGCCTGCAGGCACAAAGCGGTGCTGGCGCCGTAGCCGATGAGGGTGACGTCGCCGCCGGGACGCTTGACGTCGGCCTGATCGAGCGGCACCAAATACTCGCCGTCATCCACCTCGCCCTGCTTGTTGTTGAGCGGACCGGGCTCGAGAAAGACCACCGGATCCTCGCTGCGGATGGCCGACTTCAGCATGCCCTTGGCGTCGTATTGGTTGGAGGGACTGACCACGCGCAGGCCGGGACAGTGCGCAAACAGCACCGTCAACTGCTGGCCGTGCTGCGCGGTGAGGCCGGGATTGGGCCCCGGGCCTTCGGGGCCGCGCAGGACCATGGGCACGGTGAGGCGGCCGCCGGACATGTAGCGGACCTTGGCCATGTGGTTATAGATCTGATCCATGGCGCGCAGGCCGAAATCCATGCGCATCAACTCGACCACGGGGCGCTGGCCGAGGGTGGCCATGCCCACGCCCACGCCCACGAAGCTCTCCTCGCTGATGGGCGTGTCCATGACGCGCTCGGCGCCGAACTCCTGGTACAGTCCGCGGGTGACATAGTGCACGCCGTTATAGGCGCCCACTTCCTCGCCCAGGATCACCACCCGCTCATCGCGGATCATTTCTTCCCGCAGCGCCATATTCAGCGCCTCGTGCATGGCTTTCTTTACTAACACGCGATCTCTTTATCCCCTCTCGTTAGACCAACACGTCGTGGAAGAGTTCTTCGGGTTCCGGTTCGGGCCCGGTTTTCGCTTCCGCGATCTTGGCTTCCAACTCGGTCACGATGTCGTGGCGCATGGCTTCAATCTGCCCGCGATCCATGATTCTCTCCTCCATCATGTAGTCGCTCAGCAGCTTCAGCGGGTCGCGCTCGTGCCAGGCGGTTTCCTCGTCCAGCGAGCGATAGTTCAGCGACTTGTCGTGGATGCCGTGGCCGTCATAGCGGTAGGTCAGCACCTCGACAAAATACGGGCGTTGCTGCTCGTGGACGTAATAGAGGATGCGCTGGGCGGCCTCGGTCGTCGCCCACACGTCCTGCCCGTCCACCTGTTCGGTCTCCATGCCGTAACCGGAGGCGCGATCCACCAGCCGCGGCAGGCTGGAGTGCCGCGCCAGGCTGGTGCCCATGCTGTACATGTTGTTGATGCAGACAAACAGCGTGGGCACATGCCACAAGCTGGCCATGTTCATGGACTCGTGGAAGGTGCCGGTGTCGAGCGCGCCGTCGCCGAAAAAGCAGATGCAAACGCCGGGTCGCTTCTGCTGCTTCAGCGCCAGGCCAACGCCGGTGGCGATGGAGAGCGGACCGCCGACGATGCCGTCGCCGCCCAGGAAGTGCTCCTCCGGGCTGTACATGTGCATGCTGCCGCCCTTGCCTTTGGCCACGCCGGTGCGGCGGCCGAACAGCTCGGCGTAGATGCGCATGGGGTCCATGCCGCACAGCAGCATGTGGCCGTGGTCGCGATAGTTGTCCACGATGTAGTCGTGATGGAGGTCTATGGCGCTAAAGAAGCCGACGCCCACCGCCTCCTGACCGGCGTAGGAATGGTAATAGCCGCGGATCAATCCGTTCTTGAATTCGCGATAGCCGAGGTGTTCGAACTCGCGCAGGGTGACCATTTTGCGCAAACAGTTGCGCAGCGTGGCGGCATCCAAGGGGAAGCGGCGCGCCGAGTTGAGCACCGTGGCCGCGCTATGCGGAGGCGCCGCCGATTGGGGCGGGGTCGAGAGCTTGGGTTGAGGGCGAGAACTCATAGGTCGGGCGGCGAGAGGCCAGTTCCTTCAGGTAAAGATGAGGTGTACTACTATTTTCGCGGCTGCCGACCGAACGGTCAACCCCTAAGTTTTGGACGGGCTGACGGGATTGGTCCGTCATGACATTCCGCCGCGAATTTCGATGAGCGTGGCCGGACCCAACTGCGAAGTATGTTGCGAAGAACGTTGCGAAAAATATTGCGAAAAATCCGCCCCAGCGGGCAGCTCCGCCAGCCAGCCCTTGGGAATGGCGCCGCCCGCGGTCAAGCTCACCAGCCAGCGCGGCTGGGCCAGCGGGGCGATCTGCAGCGGGAGCGTGGGCGTGGCGCAATGCCGCCACATCTGGAAATGGGGAGTGGCGAGCAGGCATCCACTTTGCCCGGCAGCCAGACCGTGGAGCACGCGACCTGAGGCGGTGGCTTCCTTGGCGGCGGCAAAGCCGTCGCTCCAGTGCAGGGTCCGTCCCCGTCCGAAGTCGTGCAGGCGGAAGGTGACGTCGGAGGGCTGCTGCACCTCGAGCAGCACCATCCCGCCCCCGATGGCATGCACGGTTCCGGCGGGCACGTCCACCACATCGCCGGCGGCCACCGGAATCCACTGCAGCAAGGTTTCGCCGTGCCCGGCGCGGCAGGCGGCTTCGAACTCGGCCAGGCTCACGCCCGGGCGCAAGCCGGCGGCCAGGCGGGCGTCGGGATCGGAGGTGACCACGTACCAGGCCTCGCTCTTGCCGCAACCCAAACCGTGAGCGGCCGCGTAGGCATCATCGGGATGGACTTGCACCGACAGCCGTTCTCGCGGAAAGAGCAGCTTGATCAGCACCGGGCAATCGGGCGGAGAGAGCCAGGCCTCGCCGACCGGCTCTGCGCCGGCGCCGGCGGCCGGATACCAGGCGCGGAGGTCGCGGCTGCCCCAGATGCGGGCCTTCAAGACCGGCTCAATGAGCCGCAGGCAGGATTTCATTCAATGCGCCCGTGCGGTAGCCTTGCAGGTCGAGCGTGATGTAGCGGAAGCCGAGTTGGCGGAATATGGCGGTCAGGCGATCGGCCATCTCCATGGTCAACGCGCGCGGCAGCTCGTCGCGGGCGATTTCCAGGCGCACGATCTCGCGGTGATAGCGAACCCGCACCTGCCGGAACCCGAGCCCGTAGAGCGCCTCTTCGCCGGCTTCGATGCGCGCCAGAACCTCGGGTGTGACCTCGACGCCGTAGGCCACGCGCGAGGCCAGGCAGGCCGCGGCCGGACGGTCCCAGACCTCGAGCCCGGCCGCACGCGCGCGGCGGCGGATTTCCTTCTTCCCCAATCCGGCTTCGCGCAGGGGCGCGCGCACGCCGTGCTCGGCCGCGGCGCGGTGGCCGGGGCGGAAGTCGACATCATCGTCGGCGTTGACGCCGTAGGCAAGGGTGCGGAAGCCGCCGCGCCGCCGCAGTTCCTCTTCCATGCGGCGAAACAGCTCATCCTTGCAGTGGTAGCAGCGGTCGGGTTGATTGCGGCGATATTCGTCGCGCTCGATCTCCGCGGTCGCGATCACCTCGCAGGGAATCGCATGCGCGGCGGCAAAGGCCAGGGCGGATTGCAGCGCGCTGCGCGGCAGGCTGGGCGAATCGGCGACGACGGCCAGCACCTGGCCGGGCACGGCTTGCTGCGCGGCGTAGGCGAGATAGGCCGAGTCCACGCCCCCGGAATAGGCCACGAGCAGGGGCGCGCAGTGGCGCAGCACCGTCTCCAGTTCCGGATTCGCCGTCATTCCTTTACACTATACCCGTGCCAGGCCTCATCATCGTGCACACAGGACCGGGCAAGGGCAAGACCACCGCTGCCCTGGGGACGGGCCTGCGCGCGGTGGGCGCGGGGCTGAAGGTGCTGATGCTGCAGTTCATCAAAGGCTCGTGGCATTATGGCGAGCTCGATGCGGTGCAGGCCTTTCCCGAGCGCTTCGTCATCCGGCAGATGGGCCGCGGCTTCGTGAAAATCGGCGCGGAGAAGCCCGATCCGGAAGACGTGCGGATGGTGCAAGCGGCGTGGGAGGAAGCCCAGCGGGAAATCGCCGGCGGGAACTGGGACCTGGTGATCCTCGACGAGATCAACTACGCCATTTCCTATCACATGCTGGACCCGGAGCCGGTGGCGGAATTTCTCCGCAGCAAACCGGAAGCGGTGCATGTGATTCTCACCGGGCGCAACGCGCACCCCAAGCTGGTGGAGCTGGCCGATACCGTCACCGAGATGCGCGATGTCAAGCATGCCTACGAAAAGGGCATACAGGCCCAGCGCGGCATCGAGTACTGAGCCATGACCTGGTTCCGGCGCGAACAGAAGCCCTTGCCCACGGTCGCCGACAAGCGCGTGCGTACGGAAGGCCTGTGGCTGAAATGCGAGGGCTGCCGGACCATCATCTGGAAAAAGGACCTGGACGCGAACCTGCAGGTATGCCCGCATTGTCAGCGGCATTTCCGCATTGACGCACGCACCCGGTTGCAACTGCTGCTCGACGAGGGCCGCTACGAGGAGCTCGATGCCGCGCTCCGCTCCACGGACCCGCTGCAGTTCGTGGACCGCAAGCCGTACACCGAGCGCCTGCAAGCGGCGCAGCAAGCCACCGGGCTGGGCGATGCGCTGATCTCCGCGCACGGCCGCCTCGAAGGCAGGCCGGTCTATGTGTGCGCCATGGAATATGCCTTCATCGGCGGGAGCATGGGCGCCGTGGTGGGAGAGAAAATCACGCGCGCGGTGGAAGCCGCCCTGGCCGCACGCGAGCCGCTGATCATTGTCGCCGCCTCCGGGGGCGCGCGCATGATGGAGGGCGCGGTCAGCTTGATGCAGATGGGCAAAATCGCGGCGGCGCTGTCCCGCCTGGACGAGGCGGGCATACCGTTCATTTCCCTGCTCACGGACCCGACGACGGGCGGGGTCACGGCGAGCTTTGCCATGCTGGGGGATTTAAACATTGCCGAGCCGGGCGCCCTGATCGGCTTTGCCGGACCACGGGTCATCGAGCAGACCATCCGGCAAAAGCTGCCCGCCGACTTTCAACGCAGCGAGTTTTTGCTCGCGCACGGCATGCTGGACGCCATCGTGCCGCGCAGCGAGCTGCGCGCGTACCTGGCGCGGGCGCTGGCGTTTTTGCAGGCGGTCCCGGCGCCGGCGGGCATGAGCGCTGCGGCGCCCGCCGCTGGCCAAGTTAAGGCCGCGGGACAGGTCCGCGGCGCGGCCGGCGATCCTCATTCGCTGCTGTGAACGCAACGGAAACGCTCGCCTACCTGCGCGCCCTGGGGGCAGAACTGCACCCGCACCGCAAGTTCACCCTGGAGACCATCACCCAGATGTTGGAGGCGCTGGGGAATCCGCAGCGCCGCTTCTCGAGCGTCCACATCGCCGGCACCAACGGCAAGGGCAGCACCGCCGCGCTTATCGAAGCGGCGGCGCGCGCGGCGGGGTGGCGCACTGGGCTGTACACGTCGCCGCATCTGCAACGGCTGAGCGAGCGCATCTGTGTCGCCGGCGAGGAGATCGCTCCAGGGGCCCTGGCCGAGGCCGCCACCGAGGTGCATGATGTGATCGAGGCGATGCTGGGGCGGGGCGATCTGCCGCACGCTCCCGCCTTTTTCGAAGTGGTGACCGCGATCGGGTTTGTGGCCTTTGCGCGCGCGGGGATCGAGTTGGCGGTGGTCGAAGTCGGCCTGGGAGGGCGCCTGGACGCCACCAATGTACTGGCGCCCTTGCTGGCCGTGATCACGCCGGTGGGTCTCGATCACGAAGCGTTCCTGGGACCCGACATCCCCACCATTGCCGGGGAGAAGGCGGGCATCATCAAGGCAGGGCTGGCGGGCGTGATTGTCGCGCCGCAAGCGCCGGAAGCGTTAGCGGTGCTGCGGGAGCGGGCGCATCGGATGGGCGTGCGGCTGGAGGAGGTGACGACGGCGGCGGCGGCAGAAGCGCCGGCGACACCGTTGCGGGGAGCGCACCAGAGAGTCAATGCCGCCGTGGCGGCGGCGGCGTGCCGGCAACTGGCGGCGTGCGGGTTTGCTGTACCGGACGCCGCGATCGCCTCCGGTTTTGCCGCCGTACGCTGGCCGGGGCGGCTGGAGCTCATCTGCGAGGCGCCGGAGGTGTTTCTCGATGGCGCCCACAACCCCATGGCGGCACGGGCGCTGGCGGTGTTTCTTGACGAATACAGCCGCACACATCCGCGGCCGGTGCTCATCTACGGCAGCATGCGCGACAAGGCGGTGGAGGAGATCTGCGAGGTGCTGTTTCCGCGGGCGGCGGCGGTGGTGCTGACCGCGCCCGCGCATCCGCGGGCGCTGGCGCCGGCGGCGCTGGCCGGGCAGTATGGGCCGCTGGCGCCGTGCTGGGAAGCGG
>JBOGKL010000171.1:0-1515 GCA_050745525.1 Terriglobales bacterium
CCGTATCGGAGCCCATTTCTCCTAAGGCCAGCACCAGGCTGAGCGGGTTGGGAATGACGTCCGGCAGTGCGCTGATAGCGGCGATTGCGGCATTGCGCGAGGCAACCGCCTGAATGAGATCGCGCGCCAGCATCTCGCGCAGCGGGCGGAAAGCGCGCCCCAAAGCAAGCCGGTAGCGCGGGTTGGCGCGCAGCAGCTCGTGCAGACCCGGCTCAGGATTGCGCCAATCCACCAAAGTGCCATCTGAGCCCACCGTCTGCGGGCCGCGCACTCGCACCTCGGCAGCGGAGCCTTCCGGCGCGATCAAGTCGGCGGCGCGCTCGCGCTCCGGCCCCATTACTTCCTCGGGGATCAAAACCCGGCACAGGGCCTCGCGTTCGCCCGCATCGGCGGCCTGTAATTCCACCCGAAAACGGCGTTCGGCGTCCTGCCGGATGCGCGACGGCTTCAACGCGCGTGCCTTCTGCAGGCTTTGCTTGATTGCGCCCATGCACCCTCCTCGTTGACTTGCCCTTATGATGCACCTATTCCGGCAGAGTTGGCGGAGTCTAGAATTTCAGAAAGAGGAGGAGATGGACACCGCGCGATTTGAGGTGTTTGGCCGAGTTCAGGGCGTCGGGTTTCGCTACTTTGCCCAACTCCAGGCAGTGGCGCTCGGGCTGCGCGGCACGGTGCGCAACCGCAGCGATGGGGCGGTCGAGGTCCACGCCGCCGGACCCACCGCCGCGCTGCAGAAACTGGAGCAGCATTTGCGTACCGGCCCGCGCGGGGCTATCGTCACACAGGTACAGCGCAGTGCCTGGCCGTTACCTCCGGCGGAAATGGCCACTGTGCAAGGATTCACGATCGTCGAGTAAGAAGGAATTCACCGCTATGGCTACCGCCCCCCTGAGCGCCTGCGAAAACCTGAAGCGCTACATTCGTGAAGTGCCGGATTTCCCCAAGCCCGGCATTTTGTTCTATGACATCACCACGCTGCTGAAGCAGGCGGCGCCGTTCGCGCGCCTGGTGAACACCTTGGCCGAACACTACGCCGACCGGAAGATTGACCTGGTAGCCGGGATCGAGGCGCGCGGGTTCATCTTCGGCCCGGCGCTGGCTTATCGGCTGGGAACCGGGTTTGTGCCCATCCGCAAGCCGGGCAAGTTGCCGGCAGAGGTGGCTTCGGTCGAGTACAGCCTGGAGTACGGGAGCGACCGGATTGAAGTGCATCGGGACGCCATCGCTGCGGGAGAGCGCGTGCTGATCGTGGACGATCTCATCGCCACCGGCGGCACGGCCGCCGCCAGCGCGCAGTTGGTCGAGCAGTTGGGCGGAGTCGTAGCCGGGCTGGCCTTCATCGTCGAGCTGACGTTTTTGCACGGCCGCGACAAGCTCGGCCGCTACGACGTGCTGTCGCTGCTGCGCTACGACCAATGAGCACGGGCGCCGAGCGGCGGCTGCCGGGCCTGCACGCGGTCAGCGAGGCGCTGCACGCGGGCACGGCGCTGCGCTACATTGCGGTCAGCCGCGAGC
>JBOGKL010000172.1:0-2192 GCA_050745525.1 Terriglobales bacterium
GGATTAGGCTGTGCATCACCGATTCGAACATTGCCTTTTTCTCCTTGAGATCCGCGCTCGTGAAAGCGCGAGGGTCGACCCCTTCGCGTAGGGCGTTTGCGGGGTGGATGAGATTTCGGAACTGCCGAAGCTTACCCGCCGCATCCTTCGCACGGTGCTCAGGACTCTCCTCGCTTCCCTCCGGGCCAACGTGGGAGGGGGTGTCGATCGGGGCGTCTAATACGTCGTACTTGATTGCTTCGTTTATCAAGTCGCCGAGGCCGACCTTAGCGGACACGGCCAACTCGCCCCCATTGTCCTCGCCGAATTCGACGAGCAGGAATGTGAGGATTGCGGTTTCCAGCGCGAAGGTGAGCGCGACTGCAGCCATGAAAAACTGGCCAGCAGCCTCAAGCTCTAGGGCTTTGGTTTTGTAGAAAGCCAGCAGTTGGTTAGCCGCGTCGCCGTGTTTAGTTCCCGTTAACGTTGCCATATAGGCTGCGGCGCGCGTTGGCCGCCACCGGCCTCTGGTCGGGCTTGGCCCCGGCACGCCGCCTCGCGCCTTTGATTATCTCCTCTTTTTATGCGAAGTCCACGGATACACGATGGCGCCGCAGGCGTTACCAACCGCAGTCGGATCAGGCATCCGCCACTCCATCTCAACCTCCGCCCCGTCCAGTTCGTCCACGCCGGCGATCAGGGCATGCACGGGCGGTGAACTATGGGTCTTATGAGGCACGATGTGGCCAAAGAGCAAATTGTCAAACTCCTGTTCGTTCAAAAATACCGCTGAGTAGTCTGTGGAGCGGGCGAATGTTTGGGTCTGTATTTTGCGGTTATCGAGACGGAACTCCATCGTCACGGCGCCGTCGTCCTCCGCGCCGATATCGGGCGATGCAAACATGCCGGTCTCGATTTAGGCGGTTACGAACGTGCCCTTCGCCCAACCGCGGCCCCACCCGTAGGTGGATCTCGTCCACCCCGGCTTGCACTCCGCGACGATCTCCGGGCCCGTGCGAGTGGTTTTGGAATGCGGCGCAATCGCATATTTGCCCTTCAAAACCCAGACCTCGTCGTTGATTCTGTGGAGCGGGTCCACGTGCGGGGTCCCGACCCACCCTGGCGTCTGGAAGGCGGCGGCGAGGCCGACGGTCCCAAGGAGCACGATCAGCACTACGACGATTGATTTCATTGGGGTACTCCCAGCGGTGAGTGTAGGCGACGAATCCCGCCGCGTCAAGGAAAGCGCGGAACCATCGTGCCCCGGCGCCGCCAGAAGCCAGGAGGCGTCGAGCCGCGGACGCGCCCATTTCCGGCGCCATTCTGGATTCCGCCAAAGCCGCCCGGTCTGCGAGCAGCGACAGCGCGCATTGTACGCACGGCGCGTACCGCCGCGCGCCCTGCCGCGCCCGGCGGCGGGCGCCCAAGCTGGCCGGCGGAATGATGCTACCATCGCCCGGGGTCGGGTCGTCCGGTTGGCGCGGCGCAGGTCTCGCAGGAGGGATGAGCATGGGCGCAGCGGTCGGCTTTTTTCGGGCGGCGGCGACGGTGGCAAGCCTTGCCGCGGTCTACCTCCTAATCACCGCCGCTGTCGAAACGCAGCGCGTGGCGCGGTTCGCGCCCAGCGCGGTCCAGCCGTCGGTTCTGTGGGCCGCAGCGACGGTGGCCGTCCTTGTCGCCCTAACACTGTGGGGCATGGCCGCGATGGTCGGCGCGCGGCGCGGGCGCTAGCCGGGAAAGAATCACTCCCTTGGCATGGCGGGCGGCGCAGAGTCCCGGGTGAGACGGCTACTCAATCCGACCGGGCGGCTGTCCCGACCGATGCGATCTTGGCCTTGGCCGCCGTGGCCGCGGCATCAAGCCCAGCGGTGTCGCCAACAAACGCTATCCTGATCTCGCCCGCATCAGCCATGGCTTGCCTCCTTCTTCCCGGCCATCGGCTTCGGTGCCGTGGCCGCGTCCACCCAGATCACCCGGATCGTCCCCTGAAGGTTGCGCCGCTCAAACTCAGATCGGATCTCCGTGTCGCTAAATTCCTTCAGCACCACGGAGCGGTCGCTTCCCTCGGGGATAAGCCGGAGTTGAGCCAGCTCTATCTGGCGTAACTCAGATACGCAGTCAACGACCGTCTTATGGCTGCCGTCGCGGCGGGCCGTCGCGATTTCGGAGAGCAGCAGGGCTCGCAAGTCGGCGAGCGTCAAGCGCGCCTGTGG
>JBOGKL010000173.1:0-4981 GCA_050745525.1 Terriglobales bacterium
CGATGCAGCCCTGCACGCCGCCCTCCTCGTCGCGCACGGGCGCGGCGGTGAAGGTGATGGGCAGCCGGGTGCCGTCCCGGCGCAGGAGCGAGAGGTCGCGCAGGAAGCGGAAGGTGCGTCCCTGTGCCATGGCCTGGCGCACCGGGTCGGGGCGCACCGGCAACTGGCCCGGGTGCTCCTCGTGGAGATGGATGACGTCGCTGTAGACGCGGTGCAGGGATTCGGCGGCCGATTCCCCGGTCAGGGCCGCCGCGGCGCGGTTGAACTCGATGATGCGGCCGTCGCGATCGACGGCGAAGACGCCGTCGCCCATGCTGCCCAGCAGGGCTTCGGTTTTGGCGCGTCCGCTTTCGACCTCGCGGTTGTAGCGCTGGTAGTAGCGGAAGGCGGAACGCAGCAGCATGCCGGTGGCCACCGCCAGCAGAAAGATGATGACCGCGATCAGCGCCAGCTTGTCGTAGAACACGCGGTAGATGTAGAAGCTGAAGCGCACCGGGCGCACCACCAGCAAAGCCATGTGCTCGGCGGGCAGGGGCGCGTAGGTGATGGCGTGGGTTTCCAGGTGGATGGCGGTGAGGTAATCGCCGCTGCCGCTGGCCCCGGCCAGGGCCCGCTGCACGCCCGCCAGTTGTCCGATCACCGAGGGCGGGAACGGGCTCAGAGCGGGCTGGCTGACCACCTGGTGGGCGCGATCCACGACGTAGAGCATGCGGTCCGGACCGGTGTTGATGTGATCCACCCAATCCGAGACCACGGCGACGGGCAGGAATCCGGCGAGCACACCGGTGGGGACCGCCCCCACCGGCGCGTGCGCCGGCAGCGTAAAGGTCACGGGAGCGGCAAAGGCCAGGCGCGCCGGAACGTGGGCGGTGGCGGGCAGCAGGATGGAGACGACGTTGCCGCCGGCGCGCGCGGTACGGAACCAGGCGGGCAGCTTCGCGGTCGGCAGGCGCGGGACTAGCGCCGGCGGAGGGGCCGTCGGGCGCGACTTGTTCGCGCCCGGCGACGGCGCGGTCTTCTCGCCCGGCGGCGGCGGGAGGGACACGGCGGGAGGCGGGAGCGGAGGCGCGAACTGGGGGACGGCGCCGCTGGAAGCCGGCGCGGAGGCGAGCAACGCACCATCCGCCCGGTACAGGGCAATGGCCATGAACTCGCTGCGGCGCGCGCGCAGGCGCGCCAGGCTGCCGGCGGCGCGCATCGTGGCGGCACGCAACGCGGCCTGCTGGCGCCCGCGGGAGCGCGGATAACGCGACTGCGGCGCGAGGCTGCCGCTCAGCACGCGCTCGAGCGAGGATTCATCGGACGCGCCCGCCAGCGCCTCGCGTTCGCCGCGGAAATCGGCGCGCAGCAGGGTGACCGCGAAGCTGGAGACCTGGGCGTCGGCGCCGGCGGCGGCGGCCTTGGTGTTACGGATGCTGGTGGCCACGATGTAGTAGGTCAGCAGCAGGATGGGGACAAAGGTCAGGATGACGAAGATGGCGGTGGAGCGGATGGCCGAGGCGGTCAGCCAGCGCAGCAGCGACTCGGCCTGGTTGGAGATCGCCTGGCGCAGCGCCGACCACATCAGCTCGGCCCGGCCGGCGTGCGCAGCGTTTCCAGGCAGGCGGGGCAGCGCAGATGCACGCGGAAACTGCGCGACCAGGGATCGGAAAAGTCGCCGTCCAACTGCAGCCACATGGCCCCGCCGCACTGGCGGCAGCGCAGGTCGCGCTCGTAGCCGAGCAGCGAGGCGAGGGCGGCGGCATCGCCCTGGGCCGGGTCCAGCGCCAGGCGGAAGCTGGCGATGGGACGCCGCCCGGGCGCCGCCGCCAGCAACTGGCGCACCCGCGCCACCACGTCGGCGGGGGCCACCTCCGACTTCACCAGGTAGTCGGTGGCGCCCAGGCGCGCCGCCTGGTGCTTGTCCATATGCTGGCTGAGGTTGGTGAACAGCACCACCGGCGTGGCCAGGAAGCGGCGCTCGGCGCGCAGCGACTTCAAGACTTCCAGGCCGCTGATATCGGGCAGCATGACATCGAGCAGGATCAATTGCGGCGCGGCCTGGCGCACGCTCTGCAAGGCCTCGCGTCCGCTGGCGGCCTGGCGCACCACGTAGCCTTCGTGCTCGAGGCGGCGCGCATAGGTGTCGCGGATCAAATCCTCATCCTCGACGATGAGGATGGGGCGGTTCTCGCTCATGTCCGGCTCCTCTCCGCCGTGGTGTGCCGCGATGCCGGACGGGAGGCGGCCCGGGAGGCGGTGACGTACTCGCCGACCAGGGCGCGGAAGACCTCGGCGGCGCGCGCCGTCAGCGGCCCGCGCGGGATGGCGTGGGCGCCGATCTGCGTCACGGCTTGCACCTCGCGCGTGGAGGAGGTGATGAAAACCTCTTCGGCCGCGTACAGATCAGGCTCGGTGACCGGCGCCTCGTCCACTGCCAGACCGAAACGCGGCGCGGCGGCGAGCAGCAGCTTGCGGCTGACGCCGGGCAGCGCGCCCGAGTCGAGCGGGGGCGTGCGCAGACGGCCGCCGCGGGCCACGAACACGTTGGCCGAGGTACACTCGGCCACCTCGCCGCGCTCGTTGAGCAGCAGCACGTCATCCTGACCGCGCGTGTGCGCCTCCTCCACCAGGACCAGATTATGCGCCCAAGTGAGGGTTTTGGTGCCCGCCAGCGGGGCCTGCGCGTCGCGGCCGTGGGCTTGCACCCCCAGGCGCGCCGATGCGCCCCAGGAGCGCAGCGCCCGCGTGAACACGAGCACATCGGTGGGCCGCGCCTGCGGGGAATCGAGCAGGCCACCGTGGTTGCGGATGAGGTAGACGCGGGCGACCGCTTCGCGGGCGTCGTTGGCCTCGATCACCGCGGCCAGTGCCTGCGTCATCTCGTCTTGCAGGCCGTCCAGGTCCAGCAGCAGCCGGGCGCCGTCGGTGGCCAGGCGCTCCCAGTGGTCCTCGCGCGCGAAGGGCACGCCTTCATAGATGCGTAGCGTACTGAACAGCCCCCAGCCGCTGAGCAGGCCGGTTTGCAACGGCGAGACGCACATCTCCGCCGTCGGCATCAGCCGCCCGTTGCGCCAGGCGTAAGCATGGACTGGGTTCGCGTTCACGCGCCGAGCACCTCGGATCTAGGGTAACGCGGGAGCGGCCCCCTGGGCGCGGGCGGGCGATTATGCGGGCGGGTCTATCAATGCCCACTCGTCCTGACGCAAAAAGTCGCGCACGACGGGGTCGTCGCTACCGGTCATGGCCGCCACGGTGCCGAAGAAGCGGACTGTGCCTTCGTGCAGCAGGACCAGGCGGTCGGCCAGGCGGCGCGCAAACTGGGTGTCGTGGGTGACGATCACGCTGGTGAGTTTGACCTGCTCCTTGACGCGAGCGATCAGCCCGGCGATGGTCTGCGACATGATGGGGTCCACCATGGTGGTGGGCTCGTCGTAGAGGATCGCCTGCGGCTTGGCCGCCAGCGCGCGCGCGATGGCCACCGCGCGTTTCATGCCGGTGGAGAGACTGGCGGGCAGGGCGTCGCGCTCGGCGCGCAACTCAAGCAGGTCGAGCAGGCCGTCCACGACGGTGTCAATTTCCCGCTCGTTGCCCATCCCGTGCTCGCGCAGTGGAAAGGCGATGTTTTCCGCCACGGAAAGAGAATCAAAGAGCGCGCCGGACTGAAACACCAGCGTGATCTTGCGGTGCATCTCGGTCAGCTCGGCCTCGCTCAAATCCGGCACCGACTGCCCGTCGGCGACGATTTCTCCGCGGTCGGGGTGCAGAAAGCCCATGATCAGCTTCAGCATCACGGACTTCCCCACGCCGCTGCGGCCGAGAATGCATACCGTCTCGCCGCGCTTCACCTCGAAGCTCACGTCGCGCAGCACCACCCGCGGACCGAAGCTCTTGTCCACGTGGCGGAACTCGAAGTAGCAGTCGTCGTTGACGGGCGCGGGGCCCCGCGTTAGGTTGCCTGCAGCCATTGCCGGAACAGCTCCATGGTCGCAGAATCGTCGGTCCACTGCCGCTGCACCTCTTCGGGGAGAGCAGGGGCGAGCCATTCGGCGAACAGCGCCTCGGCCGCGGCATCGTCGTTGGCCAGCAGCGTGAACACGCCTTCCCACTCGACCCGCAGCACGAGCGCGACGGCTCCGTCTTCTTCGCGGCGGCGCAGGAGCAGGTAGGGATCGTCGCCCAAGCCGCCCAGCGGCGCCGAGCCTAAATAGGCGCGGAAGCCGTCGTCCGCGCGTGGATGCTGCGCAAAACTGGGCTGCTGGCAGATGCCGGTGATGGCAAAGACCTGCACCGCCGGCTCGTGTCCGTTGGGGCGCGGGTTGGAGAGGGCGACGCGCATGGCAATTAACGGGGCGCGGGTGCTACTCGACCTCGGCGAGCACCTGACCGGTGGCGACGGTTTCTCCGGCCGCGACCGCAATCTTGACCAGCGTGCCCGCCTTCGGGCTGCGGACCTCATTTTGCATCTTCATCGCCTCGAGCACCAGTAGGGGTTGGCCGGCGGCGACTTGGGCGCCGGGGTCGGCCAGCAGGCGCACCACCTTGCCCGCCATGGGAGCGGCAATGCGCGCGCGCCCGGATTGCTCGAAACGGCGCTGCGCCGGCGCCTGGCACGGGTCGGCCACGGTGAGCGAGGCGCCGCGCCCGGCGCCGGCGAGCCAGACGGCGCCGTCAGCGGCGCGCGCCCAGGCAAAGCTGAAGCTCCGGCCGCCGAGCAGGAGCGAGAGGGTGGCCGGGCCGGGCTCGGCAACTTCAACCGCCAGCTCGCGGCCGTCGCAGCGAATGCGCCAGCCTCCGTCGGCGCGCACCACCTCGAGTTTGCGCGGTTCCCCGCCCAGCGTGCCGTCCAGCGTGACGTTGAAATTCACGCGCCGTCTCCCTGCAGGCCCGCCAGGCGCGCCGCTCGCTGCCAGGCCGAGGTGGCGGGGGCGGCGGCGGGGGCGGAGGGAACACAAAGTGCCGCGGCCACGGCGGCGGCGGCCACGGCCGCCTCGTCCCAAGC
>JBOGKL010000174.1:0-1524 GCA_050745525.1 Terriglobales bacterium
ATCGGGCCCAGCAGCTCACCACCCGCCGACACCGGCACCTGAAGGAGAACGCCGGAGGTGCGCAGGAAGGGGTGTTGGCGCATGAGCTCAAGGCGGCCATCGTGCTGTTCTTTGGCCTGCTCGATGAGCGCCAGCGGCGATTGTTTGCGGGCCTGGAGTCGCTGCGCAGCGCCCAGCGTGATGCGCCGGTGGCACGGCTGCTGGGGGTGGACCCGCACACCGTGGCCCGCGGCCGCTTGCAGCTGCTGGAGGGGGAGATCGAGCTTGAACGAGTGCGCAGAGTGGGCGGCGGGCGGCCGCCGACGGAAAAAAAACGCCGCAAATCCTTGCCCGCATAGAAAAGCTGCTGCAGGAGGATGTCGCCGGGGATCCGATCAGCGGGCTGCGCTGGACGCGCACCACCACGGGCAAGATCGCGCGCCAGCTGCTGGGCCTTGGGATCCAGGTCAGTGCCAACACCGTCGGGCGGCTGCTCTCGAAGATGAAGTTCTCCCTGAAGACCAATCGGAAGAATATCGAATCCGGCCACAAGCGAGCGCCTGGACATCGGGTGAGAAGGACTCGACAGTTCGGCGTGATCAAGCGCAAACGCCGCCGTTTCGAGCGCGCGACGCTGCCCATCGTCAGCGTCGATGGCAAAAAGCGCGAGCTGCTCGGCAACTTCAAGAATCCCGGCAAGACCTGGCGGCGCAAACCTCGCGAGGTCAACGATCACGACTTCCCCACCGATGCCCAGGGCGTCGCCTTGCCTTACGGCATCTACGATGTACAGCGCAACACCGGCATGATCGTGCTGGGGACCTCACGCGAGACACCGGCCTTTGCGGTCGATGCCCTCGAGCGCTGGTGGCGCAGCCACGGCGCAAAACGCTATCCGCACGCTGATGAATTGCTCATCCTCGCGGACTGCGGTGGCGCCAATAGCGCCCGCTCGCGCGTGTGGAAATGCGATCTGCAGCAGAAACTGTGCAATCGGCACGGTCTGCGCGTCACTGTGTGCCATTACCCACCCGGGGCATCGAAGTGGAACCCGATCGAGCACCGCCTCTTCAGCGAGATTAGCAAGAACTGGCAGGGCGTGCCCCTGGAGAGCTACGAAACCGCTCTCAACTACATCTCCACCACCAAGACCACTGCTGGCTTGAAGGTCACCGCCAGATTACACGAGAAAACCTACCACACCGGAGAGCATGTGACCGACGAGGAGGTGGACTTGCTTAAAATCCGTACCCACCGCACTCTCCCGGAGTGGACCTACACCATCGCGCCCCAAACCCCAATCCGGCGACGGCGCATGTGAAATTGTTCTTGCGTCATCCCTTAGATCAGATCGCTCCCGTCCTCTCACCCCGCATCGGCCGCGCCGGCCCACTCGGACGCTGCGTGACGAAAGTCCCGCTCGGGCAGGGCGAGCACCAGGACCGCCGAGACGAGGTACAGCGCGAAGATCACGGCGAACGTCGCCATGGGGCTCGCGCCGGCGATGAGCGTGATCGCGAACGTCGGGATGAAGAAGCCCCCGCC
>JBOGKL010000175.1:0-5703 GCA_050745525.1 Terriglobales bacterium
CGCCGCGCGGCCCGCTCTCCAAGGCCGCAAGACCGCGCAGGCGGGGCCCCTCCACCCCGGCTGCGCTGCGGTGCCGGGCGTTACTGCAGCAGCTCGGTGATGCGGCGGCGCAAGTGGGCGATTTCGAGGGGTTTGGTCAGGTACTCGTCAAAGCCGAGGGCCAGCGCGCGCTCGCGGTCACCGACGAGCGCGTGCGCCGTCACGGCCATGACCGGCGGCAGCGGCGCGGGCAGGCGCTGGCGCACGCAGCGGAGCACTTCAAAGCCATCGAGCTTGGGCATTTGGATATCCAGGATGGCGAGGTCGGGAACCAGGTTCTCGAAAACTGCGATCGCCTCGAGACCGTCGGCCGCTTCGACCACGGCGTAGCCGGCGGCGCGCAGAATTTCAGCGAGCAACTCGCGGCTGGCAGGATCGTCCTCGGCAATCAATATGGTCTTGGGGGCGCTCATGCAGCCGCGGGCAAGAGGACGTAAAAGCGGCTGCCGCGGCCCACCTCGCTTTCCACGCGGATGCTGCCCCCGTGCGCCTCCACCAAGCGGCGCGTAATGGTCAGGCCCAGGCCGGCGCCCGACTGCGGGCCGGCCTGGTTCGAGCGCCAGAATTCTTCAAAAGCGGAGGTCTGGTCACCGGCGCCGATGCCGATGCCGGTATCGCCAACCACCAACTCGACCCACTCGCCGCGGGCGGCGGCATCCACCCAAACCTTGCCGCCCGCGTGGGTGAACTTGATGGCGTTGGATAAGAGATTGTAGAGAATCTGGCGCAGACGCGCCCCGTCAGCCTTGACCAGAAAGGGCGGATGCGATCGGACTTCCAGATCCACGTGCTTCTCGCGCGCCATCGGTTCCAGATCGCCGGCGGCGGTGTGCTCGGCTTGCGCCAACTCGAGCGGCGAGAGATTGAGCGTCAACTGCCCGGCATCAATGCGGGCCAGATCGAGCATTTCGTTGATGAGGCCGACCAGGTGACGGCCGCCACTTTCGATGTTATCCAGGAAGCGACGCTGCTTGTCGGTCCACTCGCCCTGAGCGCACTCGCGCAGCAGGCCGGAGAAACCCATGATCGCGTTGAGCGGCGTGCGCAGCTCATGGCTGATGGCGGCAATAAAGCGCTCGCGCGTGCGCAGGAGCTGCTCCACCTCGCGGTTGCGCTGTTCGAGCAGCGCATTCAGCTTGTCCACCGCGGTTTCAAACTGGCGGTGGGTGGAGATGTCGCGGTTGATCTCGAAGAAGTGCTGGCTGCTGCCGGTGTCGTACCAGAACATGCAGCTGGCGACGCGCACCTCGTGTCCCGCTTTCGTACACTGGACAATTTCGCCCGCCCAGAAGCGGCGCTCGCGCAGCTCCTTTTTAATGTCCTCGATCGGCTTGGGAAATTGGGAGCGGATGAGCTCGTGCGTTGTGCGCCCGATGGCTTCTTTGGCGGTATAGCCGTAAATGGTCTCGGCGCCGTCGTTCCAGAACTCGATCTGACTGTTCTCGTAGGCCAGTACGAGAATGGCGTCGTTGCTCAGATTCAATAATTGGTGCTCAATCGCACCCGGGACAGGAACCGATGGGAGCATGGAACTTGAGGCGAGCGGCAACTGGAGACATGCCGCGGATGGGAATCTGGAGCTAGTGTAGCAGAGCGGCTTGGTTGATCACGCAGATTTACGAATCCACCACTAGCGGAGAATTGACCGCGCCGCAAAGGGCGCGGCTAAATCGGAGTAGTGGGGTGGATTGTCGTCATTCTCTATGTTCATTTGCTTGCCGTGGTGGCGATGGTTGCCTCGACGGTCGCCATCCACTTGGGAGTGGAGCGGGCGTCGAGCCGGCTTGTCGCGCGCGGTAGCGGCGGAACGGGCGCGGCCGGCGTGGTGCTGGTGCTCACCGGCGCGTGGCTGACGCGGGCGTCGTTTTCATGGAGCGCGCCTTGGATTGTCGCCGCGCTGGCGGGACTGCTGGCGGTGGAGGCAGCCGCGGTGGTCACGGCTGCGCGGTGCTTCCGCGGAGCAAGAGACTCCCCCCTTTGGGGGGTAAGTTATGCGTCGTTATTACTGATCGTGGCGATCGCGCTGATCATGATTCTCAAACCGGGCGGGCTCGTCTGCACTTGTTTGTTACTTGCTGCCGCAGGCGCGGGCGCAGCCGTGGGATGGCGGCGCGCACGGGTGTCACAATCCCCTCGTGGCGGAACGTATCCTACCGGCCGCGACAGGACCGCCTCACCGGCCTCGAGGGCGAGGGACGCGAACCCATGCGCGCGCTGATGCGTCGCTTCTCGCGCGAAGCGCCGGCCTTGATACAAGGCTTGCTTTCCCCCTATGAGCTTGTTGAAATAGCGGTGGGGACCGAACGGACGGGCATGGGGGCAGGAGCTATTAGCTGTTAGCTGTTAGCTATTTTGCCGCAACGTGGGGATGCGGATCGGGTTGGGCGGAGTTTTTCAACAAGCTCCTATCGCTTCGACGCTGACTTTGCCGGCTTTCGATTGATCGCGGGCGCCCCGCGCGGCTTTGCCGCGCGGCCAAGGTCCACGCCCGCAACGATCTGATGCACGTGGACTCGTTTCCGACCCGGCCCAGCCGCGGACGGCGCATCCTGCGCTTTTTGTGACCGTCAACGGTTCCGAGCCGCGCGTGGGGAAGACCGGGCCGGCGTTCGACGAGCTGGCGCGCGCGATGGCGGCCGGCATCAATGAAGGCATGAGCGTACAGATCACGATTCGCGGCGTACCGGAAGCGGTTCGGGATGAGTTGGCGGCACGGGCGGCCGCGCAGGGGCGATCGATGGAGGAATTCCTGCGCGTGAGCCTGGAGCGCCTGGCGGCGCGACCCACGGTGCGGGCGTGGGTGGGACGGGTGCAGCAGCGCAAGCGCGCGACGGGGACCCGCGTCCGCGCGGAGCAAATCCTCAAACAGCGTGATGCCGGCCGGCGGTGAACGTCGTCCTGGATGCCTCGTTGTTGGTGGCAGCGCTCGTTGATTCCGGCCCTGCAGGGGAGTGGAGCCCACACTGGACCGGCGCTTGACGCGAGCGCGCGGGCCGAGGTGCCGGTTCCTCACGCCCTGACCGTGCGCGGGGGACGCGCCGTTTGCACCGTGGGCAAAGCCGGCGAAAGCGGCGCGGCCCCAGAGGAAAGCTGCCTGGCCACGCCTGGCCAGGCAGCGCTCTCGCAGACCGCTGCAAGCGGGCTGAGGGGTAAACGACGCGGTGCGTCGTTTACGCAGGCCGACCGAGCCCCGCGCCCATTCAACGATCAGTGAAACAGTTTCTGGTGGATGTCCTGCCAGAACTCGGCTTCGAGGTTGAAGATGGCCGTGCCGCCCAGGTCAATGCCGATGCGGCTCATGGTGAGGCCGGTGCCGCGCTCCGTCTTCGGGTAGTAGAGGTTGGAGATGAAGCTGGCGGCGACGGTGCCGGTCAACTGCGAGGTGTCGAGCACGGTCTTGCCGCTGTCGCTGCGGCAGATGAACACGCGCGAGAGCGCGTACAGGGTGCGGGAGAAGACCGATCCGGTGCCCAGGCGAAAGTAGCGCGGGTCCTGATGCCACCAGACCGGCAAGGCCCAGTCGCCAAGGGCGCCGCTGATGTTGGCATCGAGCCAGGCCGCGCCGTAGCACTTGCCGAAGCCGCCCCAGCCGCCGCCGTATTCACAGAAGCCGGTCTTGCGGTTGTGCTCGAGTACGAGCACCTCGGCGCCACTCAGGGCCAAGCCGAGCGGATCGTAGGCGTCTTCAGCCATCTCGACGAATTTTTCGTGAGGGGAGAGCGGAGGGACGTTCTTCAGGTACTCGACCTGGTAGGCGGGAATCACCCAGAAGAGGTGATGGCCCGGAGCAGGGGGCTTGGCCTTTGGCTTGGCTTGCTGCTGGGCCGCTTGCGGCAGGGCCTGCTGCTGAGATGGCAGCGGTGGCGGCGGCGGGAGCGCGGCGAGGGCGTTGAGCCAATTGATGGGGGGGGGGATCGAGAGCGCTGTGTTCCTGGGAGCCGACGGGGACAACATCTGTGAAGACAGCCCTACACCCAGCAGCAGCGCGCACACGGCTGCCCATGTCACATTTCTCACATGCTGACCATAGCACGCAGGGCCGGCGGAACGGCAAAAACCAGGGCGGAATCAAGCTGATTAAGTCGGATCAGCGCACGGCGTGACCGGCGGGGCCTTGGGCGAGCAGGTCAAGCGAGAGGCCATGGCCGCCGGGGATCAGGACCAGGGGCTTGGCCTTGGGGTCGTGATAGTTGGCGAACACGACCACGGCCTGGGCGCCGTGAGGGAGGCGCAAGGGAATGGGCGCGATGGTTTGGCCGGGCACCCACTGCCAGGAGAGCACGGTCAGGACGCCGGGATTGTCGAGCTCCCACTGGGTGCGATGCGCGAACCACTGCGCCACCGGCTCCTGGACGAGCAGCTTGAGCAGCTTCTTGTCCGTGGGGACGGCGAAGTCCACGGCGACCGGGCTGTTCTGATTCGCCTCGGGGGCAATGTAAACCCAAAGATGCGGCCCGTGCAGGCGCGCCGCCGGACGTGCAAGCTGGGGTTGGGAGCGGCCGCAGGCGGCAAGGACACCGAGGCACAGCAGCGCGAGCGAAAAGCAGCGAAGGCGTGAGGCCGGAGGCATCGGAGGTGGGCTCAGTCTAGCATTTCATTCATTGGCACGGGCCCCCGCGCGTGCTACCATCACCGTGAATTGGGCCCGGCTATGGCGCGACGACCCGGAGGCGAGCTGGCCTCTCGCCCGCTGCATTTTTTCTGGATCTGCGACTGTTCGGGTTCGATGCAATCCGACGGGAAGATTCAGGCGCTGAACAATGCCATCCGGGAGGCGATTCCGCACATGCAGCGGGCGGCGGGGGAAAACCCGCACGCGCACGTGCTGGTGCGGGCGCTGCGCTTTGCCGACGGGGCGCGCTGGCACGTGGCCACGCCCACGCCCGTATTCGACCTGAGGTGGGAAGACCTGACGGCGCAGGGCATCACCGACATGGGCCGGGCCATGGTGCTGCTAGCCGAGCAATTGCGCATTCCGCCCATGACCGACCGGGCGCTGCCGCCGGTGCTGGTGCTGATCTCCGACGGGCAGCCGACCGACGATTTCGCCCAGGGCCTGCGCACGCTGATGCAGGTGCCGTGGGCGCAACGCGCCGTGCGCATCGCCATAGCCATCGGCGACGACGCCGACCCGGTGCCGCTGCGCGCCTTCATCGGCAACCCCGAGGTGCCGGTGCTGCAGGCGAATGGGGCCGAATCGCTGGTGAACTACATCCGCTGGGCCTCGACGGCGGTGCTGCGGGCGGCCTCGGCGCCGGTGGGCTCGGGACCGCCGGCGGCGCCGGTGATGCTGCCCATTCCGGCGCCGCCGACGGAGGCCACGCCTCCGGCCGGCGAGGTCTGGTAGAGATGGCGGGCCTAACCGGGGCAGCCGGGGCGGCCGGGCCGCGGCCGGCACGGGCTTGGCAAGCCGCCGGCGCCAGTGTGCGCGGAGCGCAGCACGAACGGCAGGGATTGTCGGGCCAGGATGCCTGGACGTGGGAGGAGCGGGACGGAAGCGCCTTCATCGCCGTCGCCGACGGGCACGGCAGCGCGCCCAGCGCGCGCAGCGACGTGGGCGCGCGGCTCGCGGTCGAGACCGCGCGCGCGGTGCTGCTGGAGCCGGGCGCGGGCATTGACTGGTGCGGGACCCCGCGCGGCGAGGCCGCGCGACCCGCACACCGG
>JBOGKL010000176.1:0-6290 GCA_050745525.1 Terriglobales bacterium
CCCTGGTGCCGGTGACGGCCGACGCCGTCGCCGGCCCAGGCGCCCTGGCGGCCTGGGGGCGGGCTTCGAGCGCCGACCCGGTCGGGCCCGGCGACCTGCTCGACGTGCGCGTGTTCGGGCAACCGCAATTGAGCGCCAGCTTGCGCGTCGCCCCCGACGGGGTCATTGCGCCGCCATTTTTGCCCTCCATGGCCGTGGCCGGCCAAACGCCCCTCGATATCCAGAGCGCGCTCACCCAGGACTATGGCTCCCTGCTCAAACATCCCATGGTGAGTGTGCGTCTGGTGGAAAACAACAGCCGCCGCGTCAGCATCAACGGCGTCGTCCCGCGGCCGGGCGTGTACGCCTTCAGCGGGAACTTAAGCCTCATGCAGGCGCTGGCGCTGGCCGGAGGCGTCAATCCCAACGCCGCCAGCACCGAGGTGCTGCTATTGCATCAACCCCCGGTGCAGTCCAGCACCAACGCGCAGGGGAAGCTGATCTATACCGCCAACACGGAACTCCAGACCATCAACATCTCGAAGATCGCCACCAACCCGGCCCTGAACGTCGCCATTCATCCCGGCGATGTCATTGACGTGCAGCCGGTGCGGCAGGTCTATATCTCCGGCGATGTGCTGGAGCCGGGCTCCGGACCGCTCATCCCGCGCATGACCGTGGCCCAGTTGATCAGCGCCGCCGGAGGCATGCTGCCGCAAGCCGACCCGGCGCACGTGCGCGTGCTGCGCCTGCTGCCCAACGGCCGGCGCCAGACCATCATCGTCAACGTCGGGGCGGTGCAAAAGAACAAGCAGCCGGAGATGACGCTCGCCCCCGACGATATCGTGCTCGTTCCCGGCTCGACCATGCGCATGGCCGGCCTCGACCTGCTGGACTTTATTACGACCACGAGCCGCTGGCGCGTGAATCAGACCGTGGCCAATCACATTTGGTGAGGAACTTATGGCATTGCAGGCAAATTCATCGGGAAACTCCAATGCTCCGCTCGCGCCCCTCTATGAACTCGAGCCTTCCCCGCAGCCGCAGCCGCGCCGCGGACGGCTGCAGAACGCCCTTTACCGGCAACGCTGGCTGGCGCTGGGGTTGCTCGTCGCCTGCCTGGTGGCGGCGGCCGTGCTCAGCTACCGTATCCGTCCCTACTACAAGGCGACGGCGGCGATCATCGTCAGCCACCCCAATCTGCACCCGGCCCAGATCACCCCGGTCGAGTACCCGCAGCCGATGGACCCGGACCGCGAGATGCAGACCGAGCTGACCATTCTACGCAGCCGCGCCGTGGCGCTGCCCGTGATCGAGCAACTCAACCTCGAGCAGCGCGATCCCACCATCCGCCGCGCGCTGGCCCAAACCCGCCAGAACCTGGCGAAGAAGGGGAAAACGCTCTCCCCCGCCGATGCCGACGCCATCGCCTACGACATCTTCAATGCCAAGCTGTCGCCGGTGCCCGACAAGTTGAGCCAGACCGTGCACGTCAGCTTCAGCGCGCATAATCCGGCCCTGGCGGCGGAAATCGTCAACGCCACCGACCAGTCGTTTCTGGCCGAGACGCTGGCCGAACGCGGCGCCCGCGGCCTGGAGGCCTCGCACTGGATGCGCCGCCAGGTGCAGGAGGCGCTCGCGCAACTGCACCAGGACGATGCCGCCGTCGCCGCCTTCCAGCGCCGGCACGCCTACGTGCCCATGACCACCGCCGCCGGGGCGCAAAGCGTGCTGCTGGCGCGCCTGGCCGACGCCAATCACGCCTACAGCAGCGCCGAAGCGGCCGCCATCACCAACGCCGCCGCCCTGGCCAGCTATGCCGGCGATGTGACGGCGCTGCCGGCGGGGATGAGCAACCCGGCTGTGCTGACGGCGGTTACCAACCTGGGCGCTTCGCAAAAGCAATTGAGCACGCTCGAGGCCACCTATCAGCCCGATTTCCCTCTCGTCGTCGAGGCCCAGGCGCAACTGCAGCAGGCGCAGCGCACGCTGACCGACCTCAAGGCACAAGTCATCGCCGGGCTGCGCCAGCGCCTGGCCGACAGTGAGCAGAGCGTGACGCAGTTGCACTCGCTGGTCGAGCAGTTGAACCGCCAGGCGGCCGCGACCAGCGGCCTGGAGATGCAGTTCGGCGTGCTGCAAGAGCGCGCCACGGCGCAGCGCGCGCTGGCGGCGACGCTGCGGGAAAAGCTCAACGAGGTGCAGTTACAGGCCAGCCTGCCGCCCAGCAACATCGAGGTGCTCGATCCCGCGCTGCCTCCCGGCGAGCCCATGTATCCGCGCCTGGGCCTCGATCTGGCCCTTGGGCTGGGACTGGGCATCGTCGTCGGCGTGGGCGCGGCGGTCGCGCGCGAGCACTGGAGCGGGGCGCTCACCTCCGGCGATGAGGTGAAGATCGAGTTGGGGCCGGCGCTGGCTCCGCTCGGCATGATCGCCGAGCGGCGGCCGCTGCGCGGCGGCGCCTGCGCCCTGCTGCCCGCCTCGGGCAGCGGCGATGCCGAAGGTTATCGCAAAATCGCCGCCAATCTGGTGGCCCGCTGCGGCATCCCGCCACGCGTCATCCTCGTCACCAGCCCCAACCCGGGCGAGGGCAAGACCACGAGCGTCTGCCAGCTCGGCCAGGCGCTGGCGCGCGCCGGATGGCGCACGCTGCTGCTCGACGCCGACGTGATACGCCCCGGCTGCCACCGCTTCTTCGGCCTGTCGAACGCCAACGGGCTGGCCGCCGCGCAGACCGGGCGCAAGACCGCGCCGCTCGCCGTCGCCCCGCACCTGGACCTGATGCCGGCCGAGGATGATGCTCCGCCGCTACAGATGCGGGCCGTGGCCACGCTGCTGGAGCAGTGGCGCGAACACTACGATTACGTGCTGGTGGACTCGCCCCCGGGTCAATATAGCGGCGAGGCCGTGCTGCTGTCGTCGCTGGTGGATGGCGTGGTGGTGGTGCTGCGCTGGGGTCAGACGCGCCTGGAAGAGGCGCGCCCGCTGTGCGAGGACCTGGCGCGGGCGCACGCGCCATTATTGGGCACGATCTTTCAGCGCGCCGATCCGGGCGCTCCCTCATTCCGTCCCTACCGCCGTAGCGGCGCGATGGAGGCGTAGGCTCTCGCCATGGCTTTGTGGCACCATGCCGCGGCGGCGGCGCCCGTGGCGCCGGGCATCCTCCCCAACCGCAAGCAGGCCTCGGCGGCCGTGCTGCGTCTGCTGAGCCGCGCCCGGCGCCGCAACGCACCACTGGTGCTGCTGCGCATCTGGACCGAGGGCACCCTGCCCTTGCCGCCGGCGTGGTTGGCGGCGCGGGCGGCCGATCTCCGCATCGGCGATCTGGCCTGGCAGGAACCCGGCGCCCAACTGCTGCTGCTGCTGGAGGACGCCAACTCGGCCTCGGCGCTCGTCACACGCTGGCGGGGGCTCGCCGCACCGCCAGCACCCGAGTGGCAGTGGCGCAGCGCCAGCTTTCCCGAGCAGGGGCTGACGATGGAAGCGCTGCTGCTGGAGGTGGGATGGCGACCGTGAAGCGCGATACCGCCTGCTCGGCTCCGCCACTTGCCGCTCCGCTGGCGGCTTCGCCCGCCCCCGCGAGCGTGCCGCTGCCGTGTCCGCCCTGGTGCCGGCCCCTGCGGCTGCGCCAGACGGGCTTGCGCCGCGGCTGGCATTGCCAGCTCGGCCCGGCCCAGCGGCGCCTCAAGCGCGCGCTGGACCTCATATTGTGCCTGTTGGCCGCCCTTCCCGCCGGCCTGCTGGTGGGTCTCGCGGCTCTGGCGGTGCGCTGGGAATCGCCCGGACCGGCGCTGTTTTCCCAGGAGCGCATCGGGGCGCACGGGCGCTACTTCCGGATATGGAAGCTGCGCACCATGGTGACCGATGCCGAAGCCATGGAAGCCAAGCTGAGCCACCTGAACGAGTTGCCCTGGCCGGACTTCAAGATCACCAATGATCCCCGCATCACCGGCGTCGGGCGCCTGTTGCGGCGCACCAGCCTCGACGAGCTGCCGCAAATCTGGAACGTCTGGCGCGGCGAGATGAGCTGGGTGGGACCGCGGCCGACGGCCTTCGGGCTCGATCGTTACCTTTTATGGCACACCGAACGCCTGGCCCTGCCCCCCGGCATCACCGGCCTGTGGCAGATCGTGGCGCGGGCGCAGTGCGACTTCGATCAGCGCCTGCGCCTGGATCTGGCCTACGTACGCAACTGGCGGCTCGCGCTCGATCTGGCCATCCTGGTGGCCACGGTCGGGGCCGTCGTCCACGGACGGGGAGCCAAGTAAGGCCATCGGAATAGGAGACGCGATGAGCACGTTGAACGAGAGCTGGGGACGAGTCGGCGGCCTCGACCGGCGCCGCCCGAGCGCCTGGGGTTGGGGCGCGCTGGGATGGTGGGTGCTGGGGCTGGCCGCGCTGCTGCCGGTCGTGGCGGTGATGCTGCGCTACCCGCAGTATCTCGTCGCAATGGCCATCGCCGTGCCGCTTGTGATTGCGGCCGTGCTGGTAGTTCTTTATCGGCCAGCCTGGGGCGCCTGTGCCCTGATTCTGCTGGTGTACTGGACCGCCAGCATCGTGCTCACCGAGACCTTCGGCTTCAGTTGGCTGCTGCGCCTGGCCATTGCCGGCGCGCTCGCCGCCTGGCTGCTCGAGCGCATGCTGCGCCACAACCATCAACCCCTGCGCTGGCCCCTGCTGCAACCCATGCTGCTTTGGGGCGCCGCTCTGGTGGTGTGCGCCGCCTTCGCCGACAGCCGCACCGTGGCCGCCGGGCAACTCTACGAATACGGCAAGGTACTGGTGGTGTTCTATATCGTCGTCAACTTCCTGCGCTCGCCGCGCTGGTGGCGGCGCGGCGCCGACGCGCTGCTCGCGGCAGTGGCCCTGTTATCGTTCCCGGTGCTCTATCAGGGGCTGACGGGCAGCCATTTCACCTTCTGGGGCTTCGGCGCCATGGCCTACAAGGCGCTGGTGCCGGGCGAGATGGGCTGGCGGTTGGGCGGCGCCTTGGGCGACCCGAACTTTCTGGCCATGGTGCTGGTCGCGGCCTTGCCCATCGCCGCCATCCAGGCGCTGGAGCCGCGCGCGCACTGGTTCCGGCGGCTGTGGGCGCTGGGAGTGCTGGCGGTGGCGCTGGGGGCGATGCTGTTCACCTACTCGCGTGGCGGAGCCGTGGGCGTGGCCTTGATGGTCGTGGTGCTGCTCGTCGCCCATCCGCGCCGTCAGTGGGTGCTGAGCGCGCTCGTTGCCGGCGTGCTCATCGCCACCGCCCTCGCCCCGCAGGCGCTGTGGGGGAGGCTGTCTACCCTGGTCGAGAACTCCATCACCGCTTCGGCCCAGCAGATGACCGACTCGAGCTACCGCATCCGCCGCCATGAAATGATCACCGGCCTGCTCATGTTCCTCCACCATCCCATCGTGGGCGTGGGACCAGGCAATTTCGAAGTCGAGTACCTGAAATATTCGGCCATGGCCGGGCGGAGCGGCGAAACCATCGTGCGCGATCCACACAGCCTGTACACGCAGTTGCTGGCCGAGGAAGGGCTGGTGGGGGTGGCGGCGTTCGTGTGGCTGCTGGTCGCGAGCTTCCGCTACCTCGAGCGCGGCAGACGGCGTGCGCGCCGGCTGGGGGCGGTGACCTTCGCCCATCTGCTGGCCTCGTTCGAGCTGGCCGTGGTCGTGTATCTGGTGTGCAGCATCTTCCTGCACGACGCCTATTTCCGTCACTTCTTCCTGTTGCTGGCGCTGGGAGCGCTGGGCGCGATGCTGGCGCTCGAAGCCAGGCCGGCGCACCGCCGGGAGGCCCGTGCCGCGGCATTGTCATCCGAGTAACGACGGCAGCCCGCGCGGGCGCATCGTCTGGGTCCTCGACCGCCTGGGCATGGGGGGGGCCGAGCGCCTGGCCGTGCGCTTCGCCGCCGCCGCCTCGCCCTGGCGCATCGAGCTGGTGGTGTTGCACACGCCGCCGCAGGAAGCCCTCGCCGCCTGGTGGGGGCCGCAGTTGGCCGCGCTCGGTGATCGTCTCCATTGCCTGCCCATGCGCTCGCTCGGCGATGCGCGCGGATGGTGGCGCCTGTTGCGCCTGCTCGCCGGCTGGCAGCCGCTGCTCGTGCATACCCATCTGCGCTATGCCACCGTGTGGGGCGGGGCGGCGGCGCGGCTGCTGCAGCGTCCCTATGTCACCACCGTCCACCTCGGCCCGCGCCCCGATCCCGACCGTCGCCAGCGCGCCGCCGCCGCCTGCGAGCGCTACAGCCGCCGCCGCGCGGCGCGCGTGATTTACGTGAGCGCGGCCCAGCGCCAGGCTTGGGGAGCGGTGGCGGCGCGCG
>JBOGKL010000177.1:0-7465 GCA_050745525.1 Terriglobales bacterium
GTGGTACGCGGCGGCTTCGGCATGTTTGCCGATCTTTACGCCATTTCCGTCGGCAGCGGGTTCCTCTCCAATCTTCCGCTCGACCCCGGCTTCTCGCCGTCGGTCGGCCTGATTTCTCCGGCGGAGAGCAACAGCCTGCAAGCCTCAGCCCAGGCGGCTTACACTGCGTTGGAATCCGGCTTCAACAGCGGCGCCACCCTGGCGCAATTGCAAGCGGCGGTGCCTGGCTTTGAGCCACCGAACCTGACGGCCGTTCAAAGCGGACTACAGCAGCCCACCTACTACAAGTGGAATCTGGAGGTGCAGCAAGGCATATGGCATAGCGCCGCCCTGACCGTCGGTTACACCGGCAATTACGGCGTCAACGAACTGATGGAAGATCCGGCCGTCAACGCCTACAGTCCCACCGCCTTTGCGGGCTTGCCCGCCTCACCGGTGGACCCGCGCTTCGGCCAGGTCACGGAGTACCAGAGCGACGGCAAGTCCAACTACAACGGATTCACAGGAACGCTGCGGGACAATTTCTCCAGCGGCGTCCTCATGCTGACCTACACCTGGAGCCATGCTTTCGCCGACGGCTTCGGCTCGGGTCAAACCCGTTACATGGAAGTTCCCAGCGATCCGGCCTTCACGTACGGGCCCGCCGATCAGGATGTACGCCACAGCTTCGCCGCCAATTACGTCTGGAATGTGCCTTTCCAGCAATGGTTTGGCGGCAGCTCGGTGGTGGCGGGCGGATGGCAGGTTACCGGCACATTCATGGCCCGCACGGGCACGCCCTACTCGGTGATTGATCAAACCCGCACTAACCACCTGAGCGCGACGGGACTGGCACGCATCCGCGGCGGCGGGATTTTGGCCAACTTCCTGGGCGGGCCGGCCACAAGCTGCAACTCTCCAGACCAACCCTGTCTGAGTGCCAGCGAATTCAACCCGGCCACCACCGGCTTTGGGGCACAGCAACGCGACTCATTCTACGGCCCTGGCTTTTGGGACACGGACATGTCGCTGATCAAAAACTTCACCGTCCCTGGTTGGGAGTCAGCGAAACTGTATTTGGAAGGCAGCGCTTACAACCTGTTCAATCACCCCAATTTCTACCAACCCGATAACAACCTGGAGAGCGGTCAGTTCGGGCTCATCACCAGCACCAACCAGAACGCCTCCTCGATTCTGGGGGACAACGGCGGCGACGCCTCGGTCCGCCTGATCCAACTGCAGATCGGGCTCAGGTGGTAGCGTCCTGTGCCATGCGTTTGCGCAGCTCGAGGTGAACTAATAGCAGGCTGAGCGCGGCCGGCGTCACGCCCGGAATGCGTGACGCTTGGCCCAGCGACACGGGCCGGACGCGCGTCAGCTTTTCCTGCATCTCGCGCGAGAGGCCAGGCAAACCGCGGTAACTGAAGCCGTCGGGGATGGCCTTGCCTTCCGCGTCCCGCAACTGCTCCATGTGACGGCGCTGCTGGGCCAGGTAGCCCTCGAACTTGATGCCGGTCTCAATGGTCTTCAGCTCCCAACCGGCCGGATCGGCCTGCCGCTGTTCGTCCATAACCGCGGGTAGACATTCGCTCAGCCAAGGCACGAAATCGCTCAGCGTGACTTCGGGCCGCTTCAGCATCTGCGCCGCCGGAGCGCCGTCGCCGGGACGCGCGGCCGTCGCCAGCAGGCCGGCGAGGGCGCTCATGCGCCGCTGCTTGGCCTGCCAAAGCTGCCAGCGCTCGTCATCTACCAGCCCGATGCGGCGGCCGTGCGCGGTCAGGCGCGCATCGGCGTTGTCAATGCGCAGGTGCAGGCGAAACTCGGCGCGCGAGGTGAACATGCGATAGGGCTCGTCCACGCCGCGCGCGATGAGGTCGTCCACCAGGATGCCGGTGTAGGCTTCGGTGCGGCTGAGCACGAGCGGCGGCGCGCCCTTGACCTGCAGTGCGGCGTTGATGCCCGCGATCAGTCCCTGGCAGGCCGCTTCCTCGTAGCCCGAAGTGCCATTGATCTGGCCTCCCAGAAACAGCCCGGCGATCTTCTTGGTCTCCAGCGTCGGCCGCAGCTCCGTGGGCTGCACAAAGTCGTACTCGATGGCGTAGCCGGGACGCAGCATGACGGCCTGCTCCAGGCCGGGGATGCTGGCGATCATGGCCTGCTGCACGTCGACCGGCATCGAGGTGGACAGGCCGTTGACGTAGGTCTCGTCGGTGTCCAGGCCCTCGGGTTCGATAAAAATCTGATGACGCGGCTTGTCGGCGAACTTGACGACCTTGTCTTCGATGCTGGGGCAGTAGCGCGGACCGACCCCGGCAATCTGGCCCGAGTAGAGCGGGCTGCGGCGGATGTTGTCGCGAATCGCCCGGTGCGTGCGCTCATTGGTGAAGGTTGAGTAGCACAGCACCTGCTCGCGCTCGATGCGGCGCGTCAGAAACGAGAACGGCGTGGGCTCGGCGTCGCCCGGCTGCGGCTCCAGTTGCGACCAGGCGATCGTGCGTCCGTCCAGGCGCGGTGGCGTGCCGGTCTTCAGCCGTCCGCAGTCGAAGCCGAGCAGCTTCAGAGATTCCCCGAGCAGATGGGCGGCGGGTTCGCCTCCGCGTCCGGCCGGATAGGTGGTCTCGCCGACGTGGATAAGCCCGTTCAGAAACGTTCCCGTGGTGATGACCACGGCCTCGGCGCGCACGATGCCGCCATCGCGCAGCTTGAGGCCGCGCGCGCGGCGCACGCCCCCGGCCTGGGTCTCGACCAGCAGCTCGGCGGCCTCGGCCGCCAGCAGCGTGAGGTTCGGCTGCGCGGCGAGCACCTGCTGCATGCGCTGGCGGTAGAGCTTTTTGTCCGCCTGAGCGCGCGGCGACCACACCGCCGGTCCGCGGCTGGTGTTCAGCAAACGGAACTGGATGCCGACGGCGTCAATTACTTCGCCCATCACCCCGCCCAGCGCGTCCACCTCGCGCACCAAGTGCCCCTTGGCAATGCCGCCGATGGCGGGATTGCACGACATTTGGGCAATCAGATCCAGCTTGAGCGTGAGCAGTGCCGTGCGCAGCCCCATGCGTGCCGCCGCCCGCGCCGCCTCGCACCCGGCGTGCCCGCCGCCCACCACCACGACATCGTAGGAATCCATCGCCACGCTTCCAGTTTAGCGTTGATGGGCGCGGGCCCCAGCGCGGCGTCGCCGCGAGTGGCGCTATGGGGTGCGCTTGTGGAACTGGCCCTGCGCCAGGATGACGGCCAAGCCCGCGCCCGAGCGTGCCAGCAGCGAGATATCGGTCAGCGGGTTGCCGTTGACCACCAGCAGATCGGCCGCCGCGCCCGGACGGATGCAGCCAAGGTGGCCGGCTTGGCCCATCAGCTCGGCGCCCACGCTGGTGGCGGAGCGCAGAATGTCCAGCGTCGGCAGCGACTGCGCGCGCAAGGTGAATTCCGTACACTGGCGATCCTGCAGCCGGCCCAGCAGGTCCGTGCCGAAGGCCATGCGCACGCCGGCGGCCTTCAAGATGGCCAGAGAATCCTGGGCGCGATCGGCGATGCGGTGCAACTTATCCAGGCTCGCCGCGGGCAAGCCCAGCGCTGCGCCTTCCTCCACCAGCCCGGCCACGGTGGCCATCGTGGGCACGGCAAAGGCGCCGCGCTCGGCGACAAAGTCGGCGGTCGGTGCGTCCACCAGCGTCGCGTGCTCGATGGAGCGCACGCCCAGCGCCGCCGAACGCCGTACGGCCTCCGCCGGATGACAATGCGTGGCCACGTAGGCGCCGGCGCGCTCAGCTTCCTCGACCGCGGCACGGATCTCCTCATCGCTATACTGGCAGCGCTCGAGCGGATCGGTGGGCGAGACGACGCCGCCCGAGGCCATGACCTTAATGTGGCTGGCGCCGCGCCGCAATTCCTCCCGCACCGCCCGCCGCACCGCATCGGCGCCGTCGGCGATCACCGACATGGCATCGGAGTAGGCGGCGCATCCGCAGGGCACGTGCCCATCCAGTTGGTGATCGCCGGGCCGGAAATCCCCGTGACCGCCGGTCTGGCTGATGACGCGCCCGCCATAAAACAGCCGCGGGACGAGCCCCGCCCAACCCTCGCGCAAGGCCGAAGCCAGTCCGACATCGGCGCCACCCACGTCGCGCAGCGTGGTAAAGCCGCGATCCAGGCTGGCGCGCAGGCTGCCCAAGGCGAAGACGGTGAGGTACGACATCGGCATCTGCGCCAGGCGCCCGACGTTGAGGCTGGCGGCGTACAGATGCACATGCGCGTCAATCAAGCCCGGCATCAGCACGCGCCCGCCGCAGTCGTACACGTCGGCATCGGCTACGTTCACCTGCGGACCGACCTGCGCGATCACGCCCTCCTCGACGCGCACCATCTGCCCGGCCTGCAGGACCGCGGCATCGCCGTCGAAGATCTTCGCGTATTTGAAAACGATGGGCTGAGACACCGGGTTCAGCTTGACCGCCGGTGCCCACTACGTCAAGCGGAAATACGATCAGTGCCCATGTAGGGCTGAAGAGCGGAGGGCACCGCGACGGAGCCGTCGGCCTGCTGAAAGTTTTCCACGACGGCGATCCAGGTGCGGCCAATGGCCAGCCCGCTGCCGTTAAGCGTGTGCGCCAACCCCGTTTTTTTGCCGTCACGGTAGCGGATATTGGCACGGCGCGCCTGAAAATCGCCAAAGTTTGAGCAGGAGCTGATCTCGCGGTACTGGCTCTGGCTCGGCAGCCACACTTCCAAGTCATACGTCTTGGCGGCCGAAAATCCGAGATCGCTCGTACACAGGTTCATCACGCGGTAGGGCAGATCCAGCTCCTGCAGTATGGCCTCGGCGTCGCGCGTAAGCTGTTCGTGATCGGCTTCGGACCGCTCCGGGTGGGCAACCTTCACCAACTCCACCTTCTGGAATTGGTGCTGACGGATGATGCCGCGCACGTCCTTGCCGTAGGACCCGGCCTCGCTGCGGAAGCAGGGCGTATAGCCGGTGACGCTCACCGGCAGCGAAGCCGCCTCCAGCACTTGCCCGGCAAACAGGTTCGTCAACGGGACCTCCGCGGTCGGGATCAGCCACAGATCCGCCCCTTCGCACTTGAACAGGTCGGCGGCGAACTTCGGCAACTGCCCGGTGCCGAGCAGACTCTGGCTGTTGACGAGCGCGGGTGGCAGTATCTCGGTATAGCCGTGCCGCCCCGTATGGCGGTCGAGCATGAAGTTGGCGAGCGCGCGTTCCAGCCGCGCGCCCAGTCCGCGATAGACGGCGAAGCGGGCGCCCGAGATGCGCGCCGCCGCGTCCAGGTCGAGAATGCCGAGTGCGGCGCCCAGTTCCCAGTGCGGCTGGGGAGCAAAATCGAACACGCGCGTCTGCCCCCAGCGCCGGACTTCGACGTTGGCGGCCTCCGACGCCCCCACCGGCGTGGAGGCCGAGGGCATATTCGGCAGACTCAACAGGATGGGATCGAGCTCGGCGTCGAGCGCCTTCGCCGCCTCCTCCATCTCACGGATGCGCTCGCCCAGCGCGCGCCCTGCCCCAAGCAAAGCCGCGACCAACTGCCCGGCGTCGGCGCCGTCGCGCTCAGAGGAGACTCCGCGCTTGAGTTGGGCCACGCGCTCCGACGCCTGGTTACGTTCCTGGCGCAGTCCGTCGGCCTGCTGGATGAGCTCGCGGCGGCGCTGATCGAGCTCGCGGAATCGGCTCAGGTCAACCTTCATTTGACGCCGTTCCAGCATGGCGGCCACTTCGTCCAGGTGGGTGCGTACGAAATTGCGATCCAGCATTGTCCCTTAGTGTAACGGAGGCATCCTAATCGGCCAGGAGACTCAACATGGATTCCAGCACGCAAAGATTAGCGGCCGCATTTTTCGACAAAACCGGAGAGGCGAAAGAGGCCATCGCCGCCCTGCGGCAGGCCGGGTTCACCCAGATCGGCGTGGCCAGCCATGACGACAGCCAGGAACGCAAGCTGGCGGAAACGACGGCGACTCAGCCCGGCGTGGCCGTGAGCCCCAACGCCGGCGGCGAACTCTTGCGCGATGGCGAAGAGAGCGATTTCGCCAACGTGAGCGATATCCAGAACACGCTGTTGTCGGCGCACCTATCCGCGCACGAGGCCAAGTACTACAGGGAGCGGCTGGAGAGCAACGGCGTTTTGGTGACGGTGGAAGCTCCCGGCGAGCGCTGGACCCAGGCGCGGCGCACCCTGGAAGAGTGCGGCGGCGACGCGGCGACCGAGAACCCCGCCGCGAGCGCCACCGAGAGCCACGAAGTCGAACCCGATCTCGCCCCGCCCCCAGTGCGGACGAATATACCCAACCCGGCGCAACAGGGCACCGTGGTGGTCAAGCGGGAGCCGGAAACGCCGCAAAGCGATTACGATGTCCAGCGCGAAGGCCGCAGGATCGAGCTGCGCGGCACGCTGGCGCGGGCGCATCGCGAGCGCCTGACCAGCCCGGCAACGACCCCCGTGACTGAGTCCGACGCCGAGTACGAGCGCCAGAAGCGTAAGATCGCCTGATCGCCATCAGGGTTGGCGCAGCCAGTCGGTAAGGCGGGCGTCATGGGCGCGGCGCGCCGGCAGGTAGCAGGCTGCCATCGCCGCCGCGAACAAGAGCGCTGCGGCCGCCACCAGCGCGCCCGTGCCGCCCGGAATCAGGCCGGGCAGCTCGGCGCGCAAGACGCGCTCCGCCAGCCATGCTCCGGGAACCCCCAAGGCCACGCCCGCCAGCGCCACGCGCAGCCCGCTCGACAGATACAAGGCCGTGATGGCGGCCGGCCGCGCGCCCAGGGCCATGCGGATGGCGACTTCCTGCCGGCGCCGCGAGGCAGCGTAGGCGAAAACGCTGTACACGCCCAGCACCGCCAGCACCAAGCCCAGCAGCGCCAAGCTCGCGAGAACCGTGGCACGGAATCGTGGTCCGGCGTGCGCCGCAGCTACGACATCGCGCAACGGGTGCAGTAAGGTTATCGGAACATCGCCGGCGGTGCTCCAAACCTCCCGGCGCAGACTCTGGCTCCAGGCGCTCCACGATGCATCCGGATCGCCCCGGGAGCGGACAAAAACGACCACGGATTGGACCGCGCCGGAAAATTCCGTGTAGATCTCCGGCATGGGCGCATCGGCCACGCGATTGTCGCGCGTGTCGCCGACCACGCCGACAACGCGCAGGCTAAAGACACCCTTACCGCTGGCGGGGCGCAGCGTCTTTCCGATCGGGTCACTATTCGGCCAGGCTCGCTGTGCGAATGCGCGATTAACCACGGCCACCATCGGCTTCTGCTGCCAGTCCTCGGGTCGGAAATCGCGGCCGCGCAGCAGTGGAATGTCGAGCAGACGGAAATAGCCGGGACCCACTGCGTGGTGCTGGTAACGCGGCAAAGTGGCCGCACTCGAACGCAGTGGCGGCTCGAAAAACGTCACGCCCGCCAGCACGGGTGTCCCGCTCAAGACCGCCGCCTGCACGCCCGGCATCGTGCCGACATTGTGTAGCAGGCGCTGTTCCAGAC
>JBOGKL010000178.1:0-11674 GCA_050745525.1 Terriglobales bacterium
GCCCAGTCGCGATGCAAGCGGGTCGCGCGGCGCAGCCGCGCGGGGTCCCGCGCCAGTAAACAGCAGTGCGAACCCCGCCGACCTGGCGCAGTACCGCCAGCGCCTCTTCCGCCTGCTCTACCGCGACCGCTCGCGCCTGTTCGATCCCGAGCGCGCCCTGTTTCCGCAAGCCTATCTCCATAACCTCGAAGAAGGCGCCGGACGCCGCCTGCCCAACCCGCGCGTCTGGGTCGGCGTTCTGGTGCTGGTTTTCGTGGTCTGGTGGGGCGCGGCGCAGTTGGGCTGGGATCACATCACCGCCCCGCTGCAGCAGGCCATCTGCCAGCTCAACCCTCACGCCTCCGGCTGCGCTCCGGCTTCGCTCGCCGTGCCGCTCGCCAACGCCGAAGCTGCGAGTCAGTGAGAACACCCGTGGACTGGCTCTCTCAGTTGGCGGCGCATTTGGGGCTCTGGATTCTGGGCCTGGGCATCCTCACCGTCATCGTCATCGTGCTGCTCGTCGTCTGGCTGCGCCGTCATCGCGAGCGCGAGGAAGAAGCCGCCGCCCAAGCCGCCGAAGCCGAAGCCAGTCTCTCGCCCGCCTCACCCGCGCTACGCGGCGAGCTCACGCTCTCGTTCTTTCGGGCGCTGAAATATCTGCGCTCGCAAAGCACCGGCCGCCGCCGCCTCTACCGCGTCCCCTGGTATCTGCTCCTCGGCCAAGCCGGCGCCGGCAAAACCGCCATCGCCCAGGCGCTCGGCCACGCCGCGCCCGGTGCGCTCGAAGGCGCGCAGTTGCACCATCGCCTGGGCTGGAACTTCTTCGACCACGGCGTCGTGCTCGACGTCCCCGGCGAGTACGTGCTCGATCCGTACTCGCTCGATTCCCAGGAACGCCACTGGCGCACGCTGCTGCGCCTGTTGAACCGCGCCCGCCCGCGCCGCCCCTGCGATGGCGTGGTGCTGGTGCTCCCGGTCACCGACTTCCTCCCTTCCTCGGAGCTGAGTGGAGCCGACTTGGCCGAGAAGGCGCGCAAGCTGGCCGATAAGCTTTCGCATCTGCAGCGCGAAGCCGGCGTCTGCTTTCCCGTCTACATCCTGCTCTCGCAGTGCGATCGCGTCCCTGGGTTCTCCAGCTTCTGCGCGGCGCTGCCGCCGGTGCGGCGCAAGGAAATCTTCGGCTGGTCGAGCCCCTACCGCGCCGACACCAGCTTCGAGCCGCAATGGGTGGATGAGGCCTTCGAGGAAATCGCGCGCAGCCTGGCGCGCGTGCAGAGCGAGCTGTTCGCCGAGCCGCAGACCGCTCCCGAAGCCCGCGGTCTGTTCTTCTTCCCCAACGCCCTGGTCGAAGTGCGCGAGCGCCTGCGCCTGTTCCTGCACCAGGTCTTCCGCTCGACGTCCTACCGCGACGCCTACTACTGCCGCGGCCTCTACTGCACCGGCGATGGACCCGAGGCGCTCGCGGCGGCCGCGCCCCTGGCTGCTACCGAGCCTAATGCTGCCAACGAGCCCATTGCCGCCGCCGAGCTGCTGGCCGCCCATGCTCCCGGCGCCGCCCTCGAGCTGGCGCTGCCGCCGGCGCCGGCCGAGCCCCATCCCGTCTTTCTCGATGAGCTGTTCGAGCGCAAAATTTTCCCCGAGTGGGGCCTTGCCTTTCCCGAGGCGCAGGCTTTCTCTCTTCGCCGCAACACCTTGCTCTCGGCGCGCACGGCGGTGGTGGCGCTCGCCGTGGTGTTGGCCATCGGGCTGGGCCTTGGCTATCTGCGCCTCAGCCGTCTGCAGCAGCAGGCGCTGCCGCTGTTGGCCTCCATCCATGACGCCGCGGACACGAGCCTGCATCTCCGCCTCGTGCGCGACATTGCCGCTCTCGGCGACGAGCGTTTCGTCTCGCTCTTCTATCCCGCCTCCTGGTCGCGCCGTCTCGACGGACAGGTGCAGCAAGCGGTTTCGCTGGCCTTCGAGCGCCATGTCTTTGACGTGCAGCGCCGCGAGTTGACCACCCGCCTGGCCGCCATCGCTCCGCCCGTTGCGAACACATCCCCCGCCGCCGCCGCCGGCGCCGCCCCCTCGGCCGCCGCTTCCGACTCCGCCGCCGCGCAGCTCACCTCGCTCCCGCAGTACGCCACCCTGCTCCAGTACACGCGCAACGTCTCCACCCTCGAGGATGCCGTCCAGCGCTACGAGCGTCTGGCCACCGCCAATTCTCCCCAGCCCGTCGCCGACCTCAACGCACTCCTCGCCTATCTGCATCCAGGCGCCGACACCTCCATCACCAGCAATGAAGAGAGCTATTATTCCCGCGCGCTGGCCGAAGCCACCGGCCGGCCCATCTCGGCCGCGGTGATCAATGCCGCCCGTCAGCGCGTGCACGCCGGCATGGTCGCGCGCGTGGATGCGCTTTACTCGGCCTGGTTTGAGAACAACCCCGGCGTCGGCCAGTTGCAGGATCTGGCCGATCAAATCTCGCTGCTCCACCACGGCAGCGCGGGCGGATACGCGGGCTTGATGACGCTCCAGGCCTCGCTGCAGCAAGCCGCGGCGCTGCTCAACAGCCCGCAGGCGGTGTGGTTCAGCGATCCCTCGACGCTCTTCTCCGGCGCTCTCGGCCAGGTGACGCTCGTCCCCGTCGAGCACTCGGCCGCGAACCCCTGGGGCTTGTTCTATCCCGCGCCGGATCTGGAGTCCTACCTGCGCTCCGGTGCCTCCGCCGGATGGCAGGACCTGCACCTAAGCCTGGCCGCGCTTTCCACCAACATGACCGGCCCGCTGCTCGCCTTCGGTCCGCGCTCCATCACGCTCTCGCCCGCCGTCAAGGACTTGCAGTTGCCGCTCGTCAACCTGCTCGGCCTTTCCTTCATGGCGCCCGGCAACGGAGGCAACTTCGGCGCCGCGATTCCCCCGGGCAGCAGCCTGAGCTGGAATCCGGCCCCGCTCGGCGATGCCGTGACCATGGTGAACGACTATCAGCGCTACGTGGCCGAGGGCCTCAGCACGGCTCCGCTCGCCGTGCGCGCCAGCTTCCGCCAGATCGCGCTCGAGCACCTACAGGCCAACCTGGACGCTCAGTTGGGCGCGGCTCAGGTTTGGACGCCTGCGACCGGAGCCGCGTCCGATCGCGCCACGCTCATCCAGAACTTGCAAGCCGCCATGCCGCAACTGCGCCAGCTCCTCGGCGACATGGACACCCTGGGCGCGCACCAGGACCACGCCCGCCTGCTCGCCCTGCTCAATCAGCAGGCGTTTGGCCTGCTGCGCGGCCTCGAGGCGCAGTTGGAGGCCCACGCCGCCTACGACGTCCGCGAAGGCTTGGCCTCCTGGGATGGCACCGGCGCCCCGCTGGCCGCGGTCTTCGATCTGCACTCGCCCGACGATCTGACCAACTATCTCGCCTTCCAGCGCCAGCGCCTGGTGACGCTGGCGCAGGCCGCCGCGCCGCTGGTTGAGCTCTTGCAGCAGCTCCCCGCTCCCGCCCGTTCCGCCGCCGATACCGCGCTGCTCAACCGCTGGCAGGCGCTCGCCGCCGCCGTCACCGCCTATCAGGCGCGCCAGCCCGGCAACCCCCTCAGCCGCCTGCAGGACTTCATCACCTCCGACCTCAACAAGATCACCCCCGCCGCCCACTGCCAGCCCGCCCCGGAAGATCTGCCCCTGGCCGGCTCTGGCTTTCTCGTGCACACGCGCGAGCGCTTGTGGCGCGCCGTCTATACCCGCTGCCGCGAGCTCGACCGCACCGAGGCGCACCAGAACTACGCCGGCCTGGCCGCCGATTTCAACCGCACCCTGGCGGGCAAGTTCCCTTTCGCCGCGCCCGCCGCCGCGGGCACGGTCGAGGCCGAACCGTCGGCGATCGCCGCCTTCTACGCCCAGCTCGATAGCGTCCAGCCCAGCTTCGGCGCGCAGCTTGCCCCCGCCGCCGCCGCCTTCATCTCCACCATGGAGCAATTGCGCCCCCTCTGGGCCGCCTCGCTCACGCACCCAGCCACCGCGCCCGTCCTTGCCGTGACCCCCACCTTCCGCGTGCACCGCGCGCAGGAGCGCGGCGGCAACCAGATCATCGCTTGGACGCTCAAGATCGGCGCCAACACTTTCGCCGTGGGCGATGCGCCCGCCAGCGCCGCCTGGACCCTGTCCGAGCCCATCACCCTCACCCTGCAATGGGCCGCCAACTCCCCGCGCGTGCCCGCGCTCCCGCACATGGCGGACTCGTCCGCCCCACCCGCCCAGCCTGCCATCCGCGGCCGCACCGTGACCTACACCTACGACGACCCCTGGTCCCTGCTGGCGCTAGTCAGTCAGCAGCGGGCGCCGGCCTCCGAGCTCATGACAGTTCCGGACACTACGCCCGTCACCCTGGCTTTCTCCATCCCGACTGCCCCGGCAGATACGCCGAATCAGCCCGCTGAGTCGGCGACATTAGTGTTTATACGCCTTGCAATCAAGTCTCCGGGCACGGTAGAATCCCTTCGCATTCCTCAATTTCCCCGTCGGGCACCGTTGGAGGACGGCGCGTCCCATGCCGGCAGCTACTCACAGTAAAGACTATGTGGTGCTCGCGGGCGGGCTGTCCCCCGAGCTCGCCGCGGCCCTGCTGACGCCCATCACGGGCGAGCACCGCGCCGGTGAGTCCCTGCGCTATGCCGGCGTCTATGACCGCGTTGCCGAAGCGCGGCGCGAGGACGACAGCCGCCTCGAGCAGGGCGTGTGGCAGAAGGACCTCAAGCGCGCCGATTGGGCGGCGGTGGCGCAACTGTGCGGCGAAGCCCTGGAATCGCATTCCAAGGATCTGCAGCTCGCCGCCTGGCTGACCGAAGCCTGGGGCCGCCTGCACGGCTTCGCCGGCATCGAAGCCGGCCTCGAGCTCATCGCCGCGCTGTGCGGGGAATACTGGCCCGATCTGTATCCGCCTCTGGAAGACCCCGAGTATCGCATCGCGCCCTTTCACTGGCTCAACGAGAAGCTGTCCGTGAGCCTGCAGATGATTCCTCTCACGCGCGCGGGCGCCGCCGAAGGTTACGGTTGGGCCGACTGGCTGCAGGCGGTGCGCGCCGAGCAGGAACGCCGCCAACACGGCAACACCGTGCCCATGCCCGAGCCCTCCCCCGCCCAGATCGAGCAGGCGCTGCGCCGTTCCCCCTCCGCCGCGCTCGCCGCCGCGCGCGCGGCCATCGAGCGTTCCGGCGCCATCGCGCTCGACCTCGAGAGTTTCCTCGACGGCCATCTGGCCGCCGCCCACCCCAGCCTGCGGCAGTTGCGCGCGACGCTGGCCGACATCGGCCAGTGGATGGACGAAACCGCCGGGGCCACCACCGCCCTCGCCCCCGCGCTCGAATCCTCCGCCGCGGCCGAGCCCGCCGCCATGACCGAAGCGCTCACCGCGCCCACGTCTCCCCTCGCCGCCGGCCAAGGCTACCGCATCACCAGCCGCGCCGATGCCTATCGCCTCTTGGGCGAAGCCGCGGCCTTTCTGATGCGTACCGAACCCCACAGCCCCACGCCCTACCTGGTCGCGCGGGCCATCCGCTGGGGCAGTCTGCCCCTCGACCAACTGCTGCCGGAGATGATCGGCAACTCAGGCGCGCTCGAGGACTTGCAAAAGTTATTGAACCTTCCATCCTGAAAGGACGCTTATGCCCGAAAGCACACAGCACAAACTGGACCGTATCCGGCCGCCGCGGGTGCAGATCACCTACGACGTCGAAACCGGAGGCGCCTTGCAGAAAAAGGAGCTCCCGCTGGTGGTCGGCATTCTTGCCGACCTGGCCGGTCAACCCGAAACGCCCGGTCCCAGGTTGAAGGACTCCAAGTTCGTGGAAATTGATCGCGACAACTTCAACCAAGTGCTGGCTTCCATCGCCCCGCGCCTGGCGCTGGCGGTGGACAACAAGGTCGCCGGCGAGGGCAAGACCAACGTCGAGCTGAAGTTCCAGAGCCTGGACGACTTCGAGCCCCTCGCCGTCGTCAAGCAGGTCGAGGCCCTGCGCAAGCTGCTCGATGCGCGCCAGCGCCTCAGCGACCTGCTGACCAAGCTCGACGGCAACGACAACCTCGACGCCCTGCTCGTGGACGTGGCCAAAAAACCTGAAGAAATCCTGCAGCTCAAGTCGGCCAACCTGGCCGCCGAAAACGGAGGTCAACCCAATGCCTGACGAAGCCGCCAACCCCACCGCCGCCGCCCGCGCGCCGCTGCCGGTCATGGACCGCATCATCGCCGAAGGGCGGATGATCAAGGACGAGTCACAGCTCGCCTACGCCCAGGACATGGTCAGCGAATACGCCATGCAGGTCTCCGAGCACAGCCTCGTGCCCGGCTCCTACACCGTCGTCGCCGCCATCAAGGATCGCATCGCCCAGATTGACGCGCTCATGAGCGCCCAGCTCGACGAGGTGCTGCACCATCCCGCCTTCCAGGCGCTGGAGAGCTCCTGGCGCGGACTCCATTACCTGGTCTCGCAGGCCGAGACGGGCGAGATGATGAAGCTGCGCCTGCTCAACACCACGCTGAAAGAGATCACCAACGATCTCGAGAAGGCGGTCGAGTTCGACCAGAGCGGCTTGTTCAAGAAAATCTACGAGGACGAGTACGGCACCTTCGGCGGCAACCCCTTCAGCCTGCTCCTCGGCGATTTCGAGTTCGGGCGCCATCCCCAGGACATCGCCACCCTCGAGCGCCTGTCCAACGTCGCCGCCGCCGCCCACGCCCCCTTCCTGGCCATGGCCAGCCCGAAAATGTTCGACTGGTCGAGCTTCACCGAGATGGGCATTCCGCGCGACCTGGCCAAGGGCTTCGAGACAGCCGAGCTGATCAAGTGGCGCAGTTTCCGCGCCAGCGAGGATTCCCGCTACGTCTCGCTGCTGCTGCCGCACTTCCTGCTGCGCCTGCCCTACGGGCCCGACACCGTGCCCGTCGAGGGCTTCAACTACGTCGAGGACGTGGACGGCACCGACGCCACCAAGTACGTGTGGGGCAACGCCGCCTACGCGCTGGGCGAGCGCATCTGCCATGCCTTCTCGCTCTACCAATGGTGCGCGGCCATTCGCGGCGCCGAGGGCGGCGGGCTGGTCGAGGGTCTGCCCGCGCACACCTTCCGCACCCAGGGCGGCGACATCGCGCTCAAGTGCCCGACCGAAGTCTCCATCACCGACCGGCGCGAGAAGGAGTTGAGCGATCTCGGCTTCATCGCCCTGTGCCATCGCAAGGGCGGCGATCAGGCGGCCTTCTTCGGCGCTCAGACCACCAACAAGCCCATCAAGTACAACACCGCTGCCGCCAACGCCAACGCCCGCATCTCGGCGCAACTGCCCTACATGCTGGCCGCCTCGCGCTTCGCGCATTACCTGAAAGTCATCATGCGCGACAAGATCGGCAGCTTCATGACCAAGGAGAACGTGGCCAGCTATCTCAACACCTGGATCGCCGACTACGTGCTGCTCGACGACAGCGCTCCGCAGTCGGTCAAGGCCAATTATCCGCTGCGGGAAGCGCGCGTGGATGTGTTCGATATCCCCGGCAAGCCCGGCTGCTACAAGGCCGTGGTGTTCCTGAAACCGCACTTCCAGTTGGATGAACTCACGGCTTCGGTTCGGCTGGTGGCGGAGCTGCCGCCGCCCGCCAAGTAGCCGCAATAGTAAAGGAGACTCACCATGGCTGACGTATTGATTTTGGACTGCGGCGACGACATCAAGGGCGAATGCCTGCTGGATGCGTACAAAAACAAAATCGAGCTGACCTCGTTTTCCCACGGCGTTGCCCAGGCCATCACCGGCGACCCCAGCAACCAGAAGCGCACGGCGGGCAAGCCCAACCACTCCGACTTCAACGTGAGCAAGTATCTGGATCTCGCCAGTTGCACCCTCATTGACCGCTGCAACCAGGGCACCGTCATCCCTTCCGTGAAGGTGATCGTGGGCCAGACCGAGAAGGACAAGATCACCCCGATCATCATCTATGAGATGACCGACGCCCTGATCTCGTCCATCTCGCAAGGCGGCGGCGGCGGCAAGCCCCAGGAGACGCTGACCTTCAACTACGCCAAGATCAAGTGGGATTACACGGCGCAGAAGAGCGACGCCACCGATGCCGGCAAGACGTCGGCCAAGTGGAGCCTGCTCTCCAACAAGGCGGAGTAACGCCATGCGCGAGCCGCGCCGGATCGCGGGCGCGCGCGCCCCGCTGCTGGAGCGGTGGGCGAGTCCCGGTCGCGCCCACGGCGCCGAGCCCGCGCCCCTGCGCGTGCTCGACCGCGGCGCGCTGCTGGTGTCCATCGCGCAGGCCATCGGGCAATTGTTCAATACGCGCCGGCCGCGCGACCACGGTCCCGATGCCGGCGCGCCCTGGGTCCTCAACTACGGCGTGCCCGACTTCGGCGGCCTCAGTCCGGCCAGCGCCCGCGACCGCGACCACTACGCCGCCCAGCTCACAACCGCCTTGGCCGCCTTCGAGCCGCGCCTGGCGCAGGCGCGCATCGTGCTGCAGCCCGTGCCCGGCGAGCCGCTGCGCCTCGCCGGGCAATTGAGTGGGGAAGTTCATCTGGGCGGCATCCGCGAACCGGTCACGTTTCCCTTGCTGCTTCAGACCGTCAGCGGCGAGCTGCACTTGGGCAGCACAGAGCCGGAGCCTTCCGCATGAGCGCCAACCTCGACGAGCTCTACCCCTACTACCGCGCCGAGCTCGACTATCTGCGCCGTGCCGGAGGCGCCTTCGCCGCCGCCTATCCCAACGCCGCCGCGCGCATCGAGCTGAGCGGCGAGGAATCGCCCGACCCGCACGTCGAACGCCTGCTCGAATCGTTCGCCTTTTTGACCGCCCGCATCCAGCACCGTCTCGACGCCCAGTTCCCCGAAATCACCACCGCCCTGCTGGCCCAGTTGGCGCCCCATCTGGTGCATCCGGTGCCGCCCATGGCGGTGGCGCAATTCGAGCCCGATCCGGCCCAGGGCAAGCTGCACGACGGCTACTTGATCCCGCGCGAATCCAAGCTCTTCGCCCAAACCGAAGAGGGCCTCACCTGCCGCTTCCGCACCTGTTATCCGGTCACGCTATGGCCCGTCGAGATCACCGAGGCCAAGATCGAGCCGGCGAGCCATTTCGCCTTCCTGCGCTACCGCCCGCAGGTGGCCAGCGTGTTATCGCTGCGCCTGAGCGGCCGCGGCGCGCCCCTGCATGAGCTCAGCCTGCGCCGTCTGCGCGTGCACCTGCACGGCGACGGCCCGCGCATGGAGGCGCTCTACGGCCTGATCTTCTCCTCGATGGCCGGCGTGGCGCTGCGCCCCGGCAATGCCGCCGATACCACTCTGCCGCGCTGGCTGCCCGCTTCGGCGCTGCAGGCCGTGGGCTTTGCCGAAGACGAAGAGGTCATCCCTTATCCGCTGCGCGCGCAGCCGGCGACGCGGCTGCTGCAGGAGTATTTCCATTTCCCCGAAAAATTCCTCTACTTCGATCTTGATCAGCTCTCCACCGCCGGCTGTGAGCGCTCGCTCGATGTGCTCCTGCTGCTGTCCCGCCTGCCCGAGGAAAAACTCGAAGCGCGCGCCGCCGACTTCCAACTCGGCTGCACCCCCATCATCAACCTGTTCCGCCGCACCAGCGAGCCCATCCGCGTGGATCAGCGCTCGGGCGAGTACCGCCTGCAGGCCGACATGCGCCGCGAACGCACCACCGAGATTCACTCCGTGCTTTCGGTCTCCAGCTCCTCGAATCCCGCCGAAGAGCAACTCGAGCTGGAGCCGCTGTTCTCCTTGCGTTACCGCTCCGGCGCCGCGGCCGCGCCTCCCGCCCGCTGCTACTGGCGTGTGCGGCGCGTCCCGGCCGAGCTGCCCGGCTCCCCCGGCAGCGACCTGCTGCTCTCCTTTGTGGATCTCGATCTCGATCCCGCCCAGCCGCCGCGCCAGATGGCTTACGCCCACCTGCTCTGCACCAACCGCGACCTGGCCGAGCAGATGCCCCCCGGCGCCCGCCTGCAGACGGAGGAAAAGGCTCCCCTCGAGCGCATCCGCTGCCTGTCCAAGCCCACCTCCACCGCCTATTCGCGCCTGGGTGGCGCGGCGCTATGGAGCCTGGTCGCCAGCCAGTCGCTCAATCACTTGTCCCTCACCGGCCCCGAGGGTCTGGAGACCCTCAAGACCATGTTGCGTCTCTATGGCGGCGCCGACAGCCCCAGCGGTCGTCAGCAGATCGAGGACCTGTCCGCCTTGTCCAGCCGCGCCGTGGTGCGGCGACTCGGGGGCGACGCCTGGCGCGGCTTCTGCCCCGGCTATGAAATTTCACTGGTCTTGAACGAGCGCAGCTACCGCGCCCACGGCGCCTATCTGTTCGGCGCCGTGCTGCAGCATTTCTTCGGTCTTTACGCGGCCCTCAACAGCTTCTCCGAGCTGGTGCTGCGCACGGCCGATCCCAACGCCCCCGAGCTGCGCTACGCCCCCCGCGCCGGCTCCGAGGCTTTGCTCTAGAAAAAGGCTACCCCGATGACCACCAACAAAGATGACATCTTCGCCTACGCCGCCGAGCGCGTCAAAAACAAGAGCGTCCTGCAGCGCATCGGTCACTCCGGCTACCTGCACTCGACCCGTAGCGCGGTCTCTTCCAAAGGCTCCGGCCTCAGCAAAGGCTCGGCGCTGGTCTTCTCTGTGGGACGCGCCGCGCTCAAGTTGATCCCGGTGCCCGTGGTGGGCTCCATCCTGGGCGCCATCCAGAAAAAAGCCGAGGACTACACGCGCAAAAAGCTCCATACCCGCAGCTTGCGCGCGGCGGTCGCGGCCAAGGACGATGCCACGCGCGTCAAGTTCGAGTTGAAGGAATTGAGCGTCGAAAACCTGGACCGCTACCGCTGGAAGTTGCAGGAAGCGATGAAGGAAATGGAAACGGCGGTCCATGGCTTTGACGCCGACCTGAAGGCGAAGGCCGATGCCTCCGCCTTCTGTCATGCCTACCTCAACGTCGCCATGGCCTGCGCGCAAGCGGCACGGCGCGTGCAGAAGCTCAAGGGCGACTGCTCCGCCATCAAGGAAGCCGTCACCCTCGCCATCGAGTGGGCGGACAAGTGTGATCGCAGCATTGCCGACATGCAAAATCAGATCCAGAAACGTCTTGAAGCCGATCGCAAGGAGCAAACCGATCTCTTTGAGAAATACATCACCGACGATATTCGCACCGCGCACGTGAAAGTCACGCACGGCGGCTGCGATCAGTGGTGCATGTTCCTCGAGCACGGCAAGGCCGACAGTTGGGCCACCTGCAAAACTCGCTCCGCCGCCGTGGCACGTTTTCTCAGCGCCCCCTTCGACACCGATGTCTTGGTGGACATGGGCAACGAGAACTGGGTGGATAAGGCCAAATCCGACCTCGGCGGTTAAGCCTAGATCGTCGCCACCGGCCGCACCAGCGCCATCAGACCTTCGTTGCGGCGCAGTTGCGCGGCGGCCTGCGCCGCATCCTCGAGCGTGGCGAACGGCCCGATGCGCACCACGTTCCAGATGTGGTGGTTGGCGTCGGTGAACTGCATGATCTGCGCCGTGCAGCCCTGCGCCTTCAAGCTGGCCGCCAGGCGCGTGGCGTTGGCCGCGTCCTGGAAAGCGCCCAGTTGCAGGTCGAACTCCGGCTGACCGCTGACCTGCGACGCGAGCGGCACATCCAGCCCGCACACGCCCGCCGGCGCGGCCACGGTCGCGGTGACCACCGGCGCCGCCGCCGCCGGCGCCG
>JBOGKL010000179.1:0-3230 GCA_050745525.1 Terriglobales bacterium
TATGTAAGCAGAGTGCCCGCACTTGCCTTTCGGGCATCTGAAAGGATAGGGCGCATGACGAGCCGGACCCCAATCTGGAGCACAGGCGCCGCGGTGCTCGCGGGCACGCTTCTGCTCAGCGAAGTGGTTTTGGCGCAGCAGATGCAAGGCAAGTACCCGCTCTCCACCGAACAGGTGGTGGCGCGGATGGTACGGACGAATGCCGCACGCCGGCAAGCGTTGCATGCCTATACGGCCACCCGCACCTATACGCTCGTGTACCACGGGCTGGGGAAAAAGAGGGCGGCCATGACCGTGCAGGTGCGGTATCAGCAGCCGGGGCCGAAGCGATTTACCGTGGTCAGCGAATCCGGCTCGGCGATGTTGCGGCGGCATGTACTGGAACCGTTGCTGCGCGCCGAAAGGCTCGATGCGGCCGTTACCAGCAGCAGTGGCAGCGCGATCGTACCGGCCAACTACCGCTTTCAGTTGCTGTCGGCGCCATCGGAGGACGGAGGCGACTGCTACGTCTTGAAGGCGACGCCGCGAGGCGGGCATAAGCGCTTCCTGTTCCGTGGTACGCTCTGGTTGAACGCGAAGGACTTCGGTATCGAGCGCATTGTGGGCGAGCTGCCTCACTCACCGTCCTTTTGGGTCAAAGGCGCCAAGTTTGATTATCGCGGCCAGAAGATCGGGGCTTTCTGGCTGCCGGCCACCAATCACACTTCCGCACACATTCGCTTTTGGGGCAGCGCCGAACTCGAGATCCGCTATCACAACTTCGATCTGACCTCAGCCGGCCCGCTTTCGCCGGAAAAGTCATGGCAGGCATTGACCGGCGCGGGACCCCGCGCGCGCAAGGCGCCACTGGCGCCTTCGCCGCCGCGCGACCCGATTATGGGGGGGGATTCACGATGAGCAGTGGCGTGTTGGCGGTAGCGCAAGAGCTGCGGCGGTGGATGGGCCCGCTGGGGCGGTATCGGCCGGGGCTGTTTCGCAAGGATCTGACGGAAGGCTTTCGTAACTGCGACATGTGGTCGCTGCCCACTTGGGCGCGGGTATTGCGCTGCAGCAGCACAGCGGAAGAAAAGCTATTGGAGACGCTGCAAATCCGGGGGCAGATCGTCTACGACGTGGGGGCGTTCAACGGCACCTATAGCCTGTTCTTTTCGCGCCGCGTGGGCGCGAGCGGGCGCGTTATCGCTTTTGAGCCGCGGGCCGAGAGCTTTGCCACGCTGCTGGCCAACCTGCAACGCAATCACATCACCAACGTATTGCCCTTGCATCTGGGCTTGGGCGCCGAAGCGGGGGTGCGGCGGCTGTTCATGCTTCCAGGCATGCCGACAACCGCTTCCATGTCGCCAGAAGCCCAGACACCGCTGCGCCTGGCGACGGGCGAAGCCAAGGTGGAAACGCTCGACCAACTGGTCGAGACCGTCCCGCTGCCGCCGCCCAACCTGATCAAGGTGGACGTGGAAGGATTGGAAATGGAAGTGCTGCAGGGCTCTTCGCGCACGCTCGCGCAGCACCTGCCCGACTTGCTGATTGAAGTCCACGGCGACAGCGGCAAGCATAAGGCCGAGCGCATCGAAGCGCTCTGCCGCATGCTGCGGCCGCTGGGTTATTCGTTGCTGCACGCCGAGAGCGGGCGGAAACTGGCCGCCGCCGCCCCCTTAGCCATTAGCAGCGGGCATATCTTTGCCCACGCGGCGCTCTAGCCGAAAAAAGCGCGGCGGCCGCTTCGCTCGGCCGCCGCGCCGGTGCGGGTTCTGCCGGATGCCTGCGGCAAGAACTCCGCTCAGCCCGGTGGGGGGAAGGTTCCGGGCCAATATCGGGTGCTGTGGGAGAGATCGGCGGAAACAGAAAAGAGTTTAATAGGCGCGGGGCCGGGTGCGGCTCCGCTGCGCCTTAGGTCTGTAATACGCCGGTGCGGAAGGGCGGGATTGCGGGGTTGAGACTGGCGATCTCCAGGCCGGCGATGAGCCAGGAGCGGGTTTCGAGCGGGGCGATGATGGCATCCATCCAGAGGCGGGCGGCGCCGTAGCGCGGGTCCGTCTGCGAGTCGTAAGAGGCGCGGATCGAGGCCAACTGCTCGTCGCGCTCGGCGGGGGTCAGTTTGCGGCCGGAGCGTTCGAGCTGGCGCAGCTTGAGTTCGAGCAGGGTTTGGGCCGCCTGCTCGCCTCCCATGACGGCATAGCGGGCGGTGGGCCAGGCGAGCAGCAGGCGCGGATCATACGCCCGGCCGCACATGGCGTAGTTGCCGGCCCCGAAGCTGCCGCCTAGAACGACGCTGAACTTGGGCACGACGCTATTGGCCACGACGTTGACCATCTTGGCGCCGGCGCGGATGATCCCGGCAGCTTCCATCTCCTTGCCCACCATGAAACCGTTCACGTCGTGCAGGAACAGCAGCGGGATGTGGGCCTGGTTGCAATCCATGATGAAGCGGGCTGCCTTGTCGGCGCTTTCCGGGTAGATGACGCCGCCGAACTCGATGCGCTTGGCGCCTTCGGCGGTCGTGCGCTTGACGCTCTTTTTCTGATTGGCCACCACGCCCACGGCAAAACCGCCCAGGCGGCCGTAGCCGCAAACGAGCGTCTGGCCGAACTCGGAGCGGTACTCGTCAAAGCCGCCGGCGTCGAGCAGGCAAGGCAGGAGATCGCGCACATCGTAGGCGGCCTGCGGGTCGGCGGGAAACTTCTCCAGCAGTTCGGCTTGCGGCCGTTCGGGATCGCGCGCGGCAATGCGGTCAAATGGCGACGCGGACGGCGGACCCAAGCGGCTCATCAGGGAGCGGATGCGCACGCAGCAGCTCTCGTCGTTGGCTTCGCGGAAATCGGCCGTGCCGCTGATGGCGGCATGCAGGTGCGCGCCGCCCAGGGCTTCGCTCGTGACCTTCTGCCCGATCGCGGCTTGCACCAGGGCCGGACCGGCCAGATAGAGGCCGCTGCCCTCGGTCATGAGAATGGTGTCGCACATGACCGGCAGGTAAGCGCCGCCGGCGACACAGTTGCCCATGATGGCGGTGATCTGCGAAATGCCTTGCGCGCTGGCCACGGCGTTATGGCGGAAGACGCGGCCGAAATCGTCAATGTCGGGAAAAACCTCATCCTGCAGCGGCAGAAACACGCCCGCCGAATCCACCAGGTAGACCAGCGGCAAGTGATTCTCCAGGGCAATGGTCTGACAGCGCAGGACCTTCTTGGCCGTCATGGGGAAAAACGCGCCCGCCTTGACGGTGGCGTCGTTGG
>JBOGKL010000180.1:0-2521 GCA_050745525.1 Terriglobales bacterium
CTCCTTCAGCGGGGCCGGCACGTCACGATGACTCCCGGCCGCCAACATTTCGTCCCGGTTCTCCATGTCAATCTCGTCCGGCGTCAGTACCACGCTCGGATCCACCGCCGGTGCTGCCGCAGTGGCATTGGGATCGCCGTAGTTGCTGCCCGTAGTTGCTTGCGGGGTATTCGTCGGCAGCGTGTCCGCGCCCCGGGACGATTCGGTAGGCACGCTCTGGAATGCCAGCGGCGCCGGTTTGGCACTGGCGCTGGCCGTCACCGTATGATCGGCCGCTTCGCCGGCCTCGTGAATCTTGCCTGCTTCCGTCATCGCGGCGGTAATCTGGGCCGGTGTTGTGGCCGGTATCGCCCCGCTGGCCACCATGGTCTGATGGATGAGCTCTTGCAGGCCCGGCAGCGGCGGCGTCGGAGGATCCGGCACCTCCGTGAACGGCGGCGTCCCGACCTTGTCGGCGAGCGCCAGTTGCGTCGCGGGCCGCCCCGTCCAGATGGACTTCACGCCCAACCATTCCGACCACCCGTGCGGATTCGGCGCCTTTTGCCGCCCCGCAATCTCTTTGCGATTGAACGCAATCGCGGCTGCGCTCGGATCCGGAACACTCGCATGCAGCGCTTTCAGTTCGTCCCCCGCATCCTTGGCCAGCGGGCTCGTCGGGTAGCGCTCAATTAAATGCTGAAATTGCTTGACCGCATTGGCCCGGTCCGCTTCCGCGTTGGCGACGTACAGCTCGTGGTCAGTCTTATTCCGCTCCAGCGTGGAGGCGTCCTGGTAGAGCTTCGAAGTCGTCGCGTACGACTGCCCCAACTCGTCGGCGATGACATCCCCCTGGCTGTACAGCGGAAACTGCACTTGCGTTTCCTTCAGCCGGCTCTGCGCCGCCCGATAGTCGCTGTAAGCCCCTTGATGCGCCCGGTCCAGATAATACTGGCCGATAAGGTATATCCTCTGCGCCAGCACTTCTTGCGTGACGCGCAGCATCTGCAGTGCTTGCGGCCGCAGCGGGCTATCCGGGTAGTTCAGAAGAAAGGTGCGCAGCGCCGCCTGTGCCTCCAGCGCCTGGGTCGGGTCCCGGTCCGGCTTCTGCAGCTGTTTGAAGTGAATCTGCGCTATGCGCAGTTGGGCTTCGGAAGCTTCCTGCATGGCCGGGAAAAACGTGATGAAGTCCTTATACTGCGCCTCCGCTTGCGCGTAGCCCTCCGTCCCCCCTTGCAGGTACCACGAGTTGGCCACGGCCAGCTTCGCCTGCGCCAGGTATTCGCTGTTGGGATAGGTATTCAGCAGCGTTTGCAGGTTGAGCCGCGCCACCGTGTACTTGCCCTGGCTGATGTCCTTCATCGCAATGTCGTAAAGCAGCTTGTCCGGCTGCTGCGACTTGACGTTGGACAGAGGATTGGCGACCGGGCTTCGATGCAGCAGTAAGCATCCGCTGTTCCCGGCAACGAACAGAGCGGTCAGAAGTAGCGCCGGCACGAGGGTGCGCACCCGGCAGAAAGTGGCCCTTGGCAGCATAGACCTATGCGGCGATTTTATCACGGACATCCCTGGGCTCCTTTAGGGTTTTACCACCTCAGCCGTGCCGCGTGACAGCCCCGCGGTCCGCGACTGCCCTCGGATGCCCGTCCTCGCTACGCCCGCGCATCCACAGCCATAGGACAACGAGCGCCAAGACCGCTGCGCTGGTGTCCAGCATCACATCCCGCGGCGACGGCCCTCGTCCCGGGATGAACCTTTGGTGATATTCGTCGCTGGCGGCATAGAGAGCGGAAAACACCAGTGCCCGCCACGCGGCACGCCCGCTGAATCGCCGCTGGCCCATGGAAAATCCACGGTACGTCAAAGCCCCCAGGATGAAGTACACCAGCACGTGCGCGCATTTGCGGAATGGGCCGTCGAGCTGGTACACCCTGTGGTGCGTATCCATCCCGACCAGCGACAGCAACCACCCCAGCACATCCTGGCTATGGCGCCCCGAGTTCGCGTCCTGCGAAAACAGGAAGATCACCACGCACATCGCCACCACCGGCAGCCACGCTTTTACTGTCCTGGAAACCATGTCCGGCTACTGCGCGTTCGCGCTCTGATGATTCCCGGCCGGGAGGAGCCGACCCAGCCGCCGTATGGCGGCCCCGGCGCCGCGCAACTTCTCTTCCAGCTTTTCATATCCGCGGTCCAGATGGTAGATCCGGTCAATAATGGTTTCCCCATCCGCCGCCAGCGCCGCCAGCACCAGAGACGCGCTCGCTCGCAAGTCGCTCGCCAGCACGGCGGCCGCGGTCAACTGCGCCGGCCCCCGCACCACCGCCCGGTTGCCTTCAACGCGCACGCTGGCCCCCATCCGGTTCAGTTCCAGCGCATGCATGAAGCGGTTTTCAAAAATTGTCTCCGTGATCACCGCCGTTCCTTCGGCTTGGGTCATCAGCGCCATGTACTGTGCCTGCAGGTCAGTGGCAAAGCCGGGATATTCCGCCGTCGAAATGTCAACGGCCCGCAGCCGGGTGCGGCTGCCCTCCACATGCAG
>JBOGKL010000181.1:0-9732 GCA_050745525.1 Terriglobales bacterium
CATAGACTGTCTATGCATAGACTCAGAGTCCATGGTTCGCAAGCGAGAGCCCGATCTCCTCCCCGGCACGCTCGACATGCTGATCCTCGACACGTTGCAGCGCGGGCCGTTGCACGGTTACGGCATCGCGCAGCACATCAAGCGGCGCTCGGAGGAGGTTCTGCGGGTGGAGGAAGGCTCGCTCTACCCGGCCCTGCAGCGCCTGCTGCTGAACGGCTGGGTCACTGCGGAATGGAAGTTAAGCGACACCAGGCGACGCGCGCGCTTCTACAAACTGACGCCGGCCGGGCGCAAGCAGTTGGGGTTGGAAGTATCGGGGTTCGAGCGCATGGTGGCGGCGATTGGCCGCGTAATGCGCCAGGCATAAAGAAAGCCATGAAGCTGCTGCGCCGCCTTCGCTTCCTGCTGCACCAGCGCGAGTTGGCCGAGGAAATGCGCGTGCATCAGGAAATGCGGCGTGCCGACGGGCTGCCCGAGGCCGGTTTCGGCAGCGAGCTGGTGCTGCGCGAGCGCAGCCGCGAGGCCTGGGGCTGGATGTGGCTCTCCTCGCTGAAGCGCGATTTGCGCTATGCGCTGAGGCTTCTGCGCCGCGCACCGGGCTTTGCCAGTGTTGCCGTGCTCTCACTGGCGATCGGCATGGGCGCAATGGTGGCCGTGTACAGCATGGCCGAGGCGTTCTATTCCCGGCTTCTGCCGTTGGCCAACTCCGGGCAGTTGTTCACGCTCTACTGGGCCAGCCTTCACTGGCAACCTCCGGGCTATTCCGACACGGCCGAGTATCGTGATGCGCACGAACGCGTCGTATCGGTGTTCTCCTATCCGCTCTGGCGGCAGTGGCGGCGGGATGTGGCGCCGCTCGCCAATCTGGCCGGCTTTCAGCACCTCCCCGCGATCGACGTAGGTACTGGCGGCGGTCCGGCCGAGCGCGTCCGAGGCGCCTTGGTCAGCGGCAACTTCGATCGCACGGTGGGCATCGTGCCCACCTTCGGGCGCGGCATTAGCGCCGCCGACAACCAGCCGGGCGCACCGCTGGTGGCAGAACTGAGCTACGCCTTTTGGAAATCCCATCTGGGCGGCGAGCGGGCGGTTCTCGGCAGGACCATCTCGATTGACGGGCTGCCCGCCACCATTGTGGGCGTGGGCCCGCGAGCGTTTACCGGCCTGGAACCGTTGTACCATCCTGCCATCTTTGTTCCTCTGGCGGCGATGGCCGGACCGCTGGGAGCTCGCGCCAAGCTGCATCAGCCCCAGCTCGGCGATGCCGGCGAGTGGTGGGTGCAAACCATCGGATGCCTGCGGCCTGGCGCGACTCGAGCACAAGTGAAGGCGGCGCTGGCGGTGGATTTTGCGCGGACGGTGGCGGCGATGCCGCACGACGCCTCCTCCGGTGGCGAAAAGCCCGAGCTGCTCGCCGTATCGGCCGCAAACGGCATCAGCGCCAACCTGCAGGCGCTGGCGCTGATGGTCGAGATCCTGGGCTGGCTCGCCGCGCTGGTGCTGCTGATTGCGGTCGCGAACCTGGCGAACCTGCTGCTGGCGCGGCGCGCCGCGCGGCGGCCCGAGCTGGGCTTGCGCATGGCCATCGGCGCCGGGCCTGGGGCAATTGCGCGCCAGGTGGCCACGGAAAGCCTGCTGTTGGCCGCCATGGGCGGCGTGGCCGCAGTTCCGGCCGCCGCGCTGGCGCAGCACGCGCTGCAGAGTCTGGTGCCCGCGCCGATACGGCTGGGGCTTGGTTTCGATGCCCGCGTGCTCGGGTTCACGCTTTTGGTGGCGTTGGCGACTGGCATTGTCCTGACGCTAATCCACATCTGGCGACTTCCTGCCTCGTTGCAACCGGCGCTGCATGAGGCAGCCGCAGGGGGCGCGGGCCCGAGGATCGGCAAGCTCCTGCTGGGCGTTCAGGTGGCGTTTTGCCTCGTGGTGCTGGCGGGGGCGGGGCTGTTTCTGCGCACGCTGCAGAATCTGGAGTCAGTCAATACAGGAGTCGATTCGCAGCACATTCTGCTGTTCGGGGTTGCCCCGGGTATGGAGGGCTTCAACAGCGCGCAGCGGGGCGCCTTCTACGCTGCGCTACTGGCGCGCCTGCGCTCATTGCCGGGCGTGGTAAGCGCCAGCGCCGTTTCGGATCCACCCGGCAGCCCCGCGCGGGATATCGCCGGGGATATCACGCTCTCGCCCGCAACGCCGCGCGGCAACAACCCGAGCACGGCGCTGGAAACCATCAGCTCCGGATTTTTTGCCACCTACCGCCTCCCGCTCGTGGCCGGGCGCGATTTCACCGCCAGCGACGATGCCACGGCGCCCGCCGTGGCCATCGTCAATCAGAAGATGGGCAAGCGTTTCCATCGTGATCCGGTCGGGCGCAAATTATACTGGGGCGCGCGCACGCTGACGATCGTGGGCGTGGCGGCCAACGCCGCCTATGACGGCTTAGAGGGCGGCGCGGTACCGATTCTCTACACCCCGCTCGCGCAAGGGCTTGAGCGAACGCCGGGCACAGGATTTGCCGTGCGTTCCCGCCTGCCGGAGGCCGCACTGGCCCGCGTCATCCGCAGCACGGTCGCGACGCTGGCCCCCAGCGTGCCAGTGACATCGCTCGAAACGCAGCAGCAAGCCATGGCCGCCTCCTATGTGCCCCAGCGCGTCCTGGCGCTCGCCTGCACCGGCCTCGGCCTGGTGGCGCTGCTGCTGGCGGCGGTTGGACTCTATGGGCTGATGAGCTATGCACTGGCGCGGCGCACGCGTGAAATTGGCATCCGCATGGCGCTGGGCGCAAGCGGACCCAGCGTCGCGCGCATGTTGGCGGGCGAGCTGCTGTGGGTGGTTGGCGCGGGCGCGGCGGCGGGGATGGCGCTGACCCTGGCCGCCGGAAAGCTGTTCGCCAGCTTGCTGTTTCGCCTCAGTCCGCGCGATCCGCTTACGCTGGCCGGCACGGCCATTTTTTTGTTTCTGGTCGCGGCCGCAGCCGCGGCGCTGCCCGCGCGGCGCGCGGCGCGGCTCGATCCCGCGATCACGCTCCGGAACGAGTGACGCGAACAACTCCAGCCGCGCTGGGGCCCGCGCCCTTCGACGGAATGGCTCTAATTTCCTCCGATCACGCGAGCGAACTGCTCGCCAGTGGGTTCGGCTCAACAGAACCAGGGCTCATCGAGGTAGGGTATGGTTGCGCGCGGCATCGCAGCCGCCGGCTTGCGAACGCCGCCGACGAGCTCGCCCACCGCATCGAGCACCGTCTCTCGCGGCAGCTTCGCCTGCGTGCCCTCCGCCACGGTTTGCTGCACCTCGAGGCACAGCCGCTCGGCTTCCGGCTCGGCCGCCCGCCAGCGGTAGCTGAGCGCCTGGGCATCGAACTCGCCCAGCCATGCCCCCGTGTCAGGCAACTCGAGCAGCCGCGACCCGCGCGGAATCAGCAGCCGGATGCCCAACTGCACCGGCGCCACTTGCGCGTCGAGACCGTGCGCGATCAGCGTCTCCAGCAGCGAGCGGTAGCCGGCGCGCGTGGTCCACGGCGTAAAGGCCACGAAGGTCGGGTTCAGCGGCAGATCCAGTTGCCGCGTCAACTCCAGCGCCTCGAAGAAATCGGCTGCGCTGTGCCCCTTGTCGAGCTTGGCCAATATCACGTCGTCGAATGACTCGACCGCCGTGGTGACGAGCGCGCACCCGGCCTCGCACAAGCGCGGCAGCAATGCCCGGTGCCGCAACAGGTGCTCGACCTTGATGGTGACGTCAAAACTGAGGGCGGGAAACTCCGCATGCAGGCGTTCGGCGACGTGCATGCCGTGTGTGGGCCCATTGAAAAAGTCCGGGTCGCCAAACGTGATGTGCCCGGCGCCGGCCTCGACTTGTTGCCGGATGTCGGCCAGCACCACCTCGGGCGCGACCACGCGAAAGTGGCCGTTGTAGATGGGCACGATGGGGCAGTGCCGGCACATGTGCTTGCACCCCCTCGTGGCTTCCGTGTACCCGGCCACCCGGCGCTCGCCCCCGGGAAAGCGCACCTGCGCGTAGCGATCAAGTCCCGGCAGCCCCGTGCGGTCAGGAACGAGAAAATCTAGCCGTGGCAGGCCGGCCTCGCTGGTTCCCGCTCCCACCAGTTCGGCTTCAAACTCCGGGCCCAGCACCGTATCCACGCCCCCCGCCCGCAAAAGCTCCGCATTGATAGGCGCGTACAGTCCAAAGGCGAAGATGCGGGCGCGAGGCGCTGCCTTGCGAAGGCGCGGCAACAACCCCAACGCCAGCCGCGTGGCCGTGTGCATTGGCAAATACAGCCCGATCAGGTCCGCGCCTGTCAACAGACCGTCTTCGAGCGCCTCGCGCGAGACATCCCGGCACGCAACGCCCCATCCCGCCCGGCGCAGCCATGCGGCGGCGGAGGCCAACCCAAACGGCTGCCGTCCCATCTCGTAGGTCCCGATCAGCACCGACCGCATATGCCCATCTTACGAGGCGCAGCGCCAGGTTGGGGTCTGGGGCCCGGACCAGGCGCGAGCTTAAGCGGGATGCGCGGCGCAGCCGCGCAGGGGCCCGTGCCGAGAGATGTGCGATGCTGAAGGACATGCGAGTTGCAGTCGTAACCGGCGCGGCGCAGGGGATTGGGCGCAAAACGGCTGAGGTATTGGCCGAACGTGGCTACGCGCTGGCGCTGCTCGATCGGCAAACGACGTCCGCCACGGCCGCGGCCGTGCGTGAGTTGGGCACGCCCGAACCGGCGCTCGAGCTGATCACCGACGTCTCCGACGAAGCCGCCGTGGCGCAGGCGGCTGAGGCCGTCTTCCGGCGCTGGGGCCATTGCGACGTGTTGGTGAACAACGCCGGCATCAGCTTCATTCAACCCGCCGAGGCTCTCGATGCAGCTCAGGCGCGGCGCGTCATCGAGGTGAACCTGCTCGGCCCCATGCTCCTGTCGCGCGCTTTCGGCCAGAGGATGCTCGAAGCCTCCAGCGGCAGCATCGTCAACGTTGCCTCCGTTGCCGGCCTGCAGGGCATTGCCGACCGTTCCGTCTACAACGCCACCAAGCATGGCTTGATCGGATACACGCGCACGCTGGCCGCCGAATGGGGTGCGCGCGGCGTCCGCGTCAACGCCGTCTGCCCCGGGTGGGTCAAGACCGATATGGACGACACCGCCCAAGCCACTGGTCTCTACCAAGACAATGACATCATCGGGCGCGTGCCCATGGGCCGCTTTGCCAATCCCGAAGACGTGGCCCGCGCCATCGCTTTTCTGGCCGATCCGCAGGAAAGCGCCTTCATCAATGGCGTCGCCCTGCCCGTGGACGGCGGCTGGACCGCCGACGGAAGCTGGCTCAACCTCCGGCTTTCGCATCGCTGATCGGCATTAGCAGCATCGCAATAAACATCAGCCCTAGCACGAACAACCCTGCCTCGGGCGCTATGCCCAGCGCCGTACTGAGTTGATGCGGCAGTTGCGCCTGGATGCCCAGCCCGTGCAGCAGGCCCGCCAAGCCGTGCTGCGCGCGCGCCAGCAGGTGCGCGACCTCGGCCTGCGCCGCCCGCGTGAGCAGCCGGCTGGCGATCACGGCGTACACGCACCCTAATAGACCCACGATTGCCCCCGCCAGGTAGATCCAGCGCAAGCGCAGGGCGAGCCAAAGCAGGCTGAGCACCGCGCAGATTCCGGCCACTACGGCAGCGACCGGGATCAGCGCCGCCAGCGTAATCGCCCGCCGCAAGCCAGGCGATGGTGGTCTGCCGCCGAACTCCCGCTGCAGCGCTTCAGCCCGGTTCAGAATTTCGTGCAGGCCCGGGCGCCCCGTTTCGGGCTTTTGGGAAGCCGCATGGCGGTTGTGGAAAGAATGGACAGCCTCGGCCCCAAGCTGGCCGATAGTCCACTCGCGCGCGTGTGTGAACGGCGCCACTGCGCTCAGCGCGGGCAGAAACAGCGCCGCTAGTATCGCAATAACGGACACGATCCAGCGCAGCGGCCCCATAGGCCAATAGAATACTGCCGGGTGGTCCTGCCCTTACGCTGCCTTCTGCAGATTGCGAAGCTTGATCACTTCTATCCGCGTGCGGTCCAGCACGGCCATCGCCTCCAGCAACTTCCGTTCCGCCTCCTGCCGCCGCTGAATGGAGTACACATGCCTTGCAAGCTCAATCTGCAACGCTTCCACTTTGCGGTAGGCGGAACGGTATGCTCGCTCTTGCGGTGAATCCAATGGTCGCCCTCGAAGCTGGGTTAGATGCTCGGCAGCGCAATTTGGCAACACGCGATGGTCGGGCTGGCGCCACGAGCCCCCAGCCCGCGCGGGGGCCCGCGCCAATCAACCGTTAAACTGAAAGAGTGAGCGATCCTATCCGGCTAAGCCTCTGGTTTGCCGCGCACACCGGGGCCCAAATCCTCCCTCGCCTGGCCGAGGCCGTGGCCGCCGTGCCGCAGGAGGCGCGCGAGCGCGGGGTCAACCAGTTCTCCGTCGTCGCCTTGGACTGGAGCGAGGCCGCCATTCTGGACGAGCGCACGCTGCCGGGCACAGCGGTGGACCCGGCCGCCGCGATCGAAGCAATGCGGCCCTTCGTGCAAGACGATTGCGCGTGCGAGCTGGAGCTGCAATGGCTGCTCTGGACCTATGGTGATTCTTGGACGCAGACGCCACAGCCGCTGCGCATCACGTCCTTTGGGCCCGCCTTCGGCGGTGGTGCAGCCCGCGACGAAGGCCAGCTCGCCGTTGACTTTGGACTCGACGAAGCCTTCTTGGCCGAATCGGCGCCTTGGAATAAGGAAACGCGCCAGCGCTTGCAGGCCAATATCGTCCAACTGCTGGTCTACTGCCGCAAGGTTCAGGAACAGCTCCGGCCCGCGCGGCGTCGGCTCTGGTCCGAGGGCGAGGGTGACTGGACCGAAAAGCTGAACCAGCGGCTCCGAATGGCCAGTGCCGATGCCGGCCATGGGTCAGAAGCGCTGCTCCAGTAGCGTCGGCAATGGCAATTCACTACGCGGGCATCTTAAATACACGTGCTGCCTAAGGGGAACGGATGGCTGGCGGGGCTGTTTTATTTCTTCGTCGGCATGGGCGCGCCCGGGTTGTTGCTGCTCGGGGTGCTCGATTCCAGCTTCCTGGCCCTGCCCTTCGCCAACGATATTGCCGTCATCGTGCTCGTCTCGCTTCACCACGGCAGAATCATCCTCTACGTGATCGCGGCCACGCTGGGCTCCGTCGCCGGCTGCTGGATCATGTTCTCCATCGGAGAAAAGGGTGGCGAGAGCTTCATCCGCTCCCATATGTCGGAGGAGCGCTTTCAGCGCCTGCACGCGGCCATTGGCAGTAAAGGTCCGGTGCTGTTGGCTGCGCCGGCGCTAATTCCGCCGCCGTTTCCATTCACCGCCTTTGTGCTCGGCGCCGGCGCTCTGGAGGTGAAGCGCACGCCTTTTCTCAGCATGATCGCCGCCATGCGCTTTGTGCGCTTTTTGATCGAAGGCATTGCCGCCATCTATTTCGGGCGCGGCATCGTCCGCTGGCTCAACACCCCCACCTTTCACATTTTTATCGAGATCCTGATGGGCTTGGCCATTGTGGCCAGCGCCTATTCCGTCTACCGGCTGGTGAAAGCTTCGCGCACGCAAACGAAGCCGGACCCGCAGCGCCAACTTCATAACGGCACAAAATAAAATCCCGCCACCAGGATGGCGTAAACCGCGATGAGTTGCGCCCCCTCCAGCCAGTTCGTCTCCCCATCGGCGGCAATCATGCCCACCATCACCGTGGACAGCACCACCGCGACCACCTCGATTCCCGTAAACACCAACGACATGGGATGGCCGTACCACAGCGAGACGAACACCAGCAGCGGCGCCAGCAGCAGCGCGATCTGCAAACTCGATCCCACGCCGATGGCCATGGCCAAATCCATCTCGTTGCGGCGCGCCGCCATCACTGCCACGCCATGCTCGGCGGCATTGCCGATCAGCGCAAAAACCACCCCGCCCCAAAACAAATCCGTGCCGTGAAATGCCGCCTGCGCCACGCGCAACTCGTTCACCAGCAGCTCGCTCAGAATGGCGATCAGCACCACCGCCGTCAGCATCCGCACCACCGGACGGCCCCATCCGCCCCCTGCCGATTCCCGCACGCCAGGGGGCGCGCTGCGCAACTGAAAGTAGAGGCTCACGCCGTACATGACGATGAGCACTCCGGCGGTCCACAGGCTGAGACGTTCCAGGCCGGGATGAGGCCCTCCCAGCTCGCCGTACACGCCAAGCGAAAACACGGCCGGCACCACGAGGCCCACCGCGGCCAAAAATAGCAGCGTCGCATTGCTGGCGGCGATGGACTTGTTGATGGTCTGGCGTTTGAACTTCAGCCCGCCAAACAGAATCGCCATCCCCAGCACCAGCAGCAAATTGCTGATGATGCTGCCCGTAAGCGAGGCCTTCACGACCTCCACCAGCCCCGCCTGCAGCGCCGTCAGTCCCAGAATCAGCTCGCTGGCGTTGCCCAGCGTGGATTGCACAATGCCGGCCGCCAGCGGGCCCATGCGACCGGCTAATTCATCCGTCGCCCCGCCCAGCATGGCGGCCAACGGAATCAGTCCCACCGCGGAAAGAATAAACACCCACAGCGGACTCGCTCCGCTCACCGCCAGCACGATCGCCGCCACCGCGGCCGCCAGCAGAAGGTCGAGTCCCCGCGCGCCACTCAGCCATTTCCGCTGCGGTCCGGTCTCTGATCCGGTGTCGCTCACGCCAGCATTCACGGTACACTGAATTTAACTTTCCCCGGTACTGCGCCCATGCTTTCTCGTCCGTTGACCGCGCTTTTACTCCTGCTGGCCTTTGCCTCGGCTGCCGCGGCGCAATTCCCCTTCCAGCACCACTCCGGCTCGGGTTTTAAGACCTACGGCAAAATCACCTCGTTTTTGTTGAACGTGCCGTTGACGGCGCCACCGCTCAGCGGCTTGCAGCAATTTCCGCTTAAAAATTTCACCTACGTCCTCTATCCCACCGCGACCTCCGGCGCCGAAGGGATGATCCCCGGCAACACCGTCACCGGCGCCCCGCTCCAGATCCCCGTGCGCCGCGGCATTGACGATCACCACACCGACCTCACCGATCCATTTGAATTCCAGGTGATCAAAGAGGACCTGGCGCAGTTCCCGAAGGCTCCCGATAAGCTGGGTCTATTGGTCTACAGCGTCCTTTACACCGGCGCCCACCTCGTCAACTGCACCGGCGTCGTGCAACTGCTCGAGATGAACAAGGGCAAGCTTCTCCTCGCCGACCAGTTCAGCTACGACTGCCGGGGTGGCGCCGGCGCTGAATGGAACGCGCACAAGCGGCAACTGACGATCCGTTCGGCCCGCTACTCTTTCGGCGATCCGCCCTGCTGCCCCAGCCGCTACGACAGCGTCGTCTTCAAGCTGGACGGCAAGTCCATCAGGACCGGCGACACCACGATCGGCGACGAATAGATGTCGTCCTACGGCCTCTTGCGCTCGGCAAAGTACTGCCACTTACTGACCCCGGCGGGCGCGCTAACACGATCTCCGGTGCGGACTGGGAAATGCTCTCCAGGCGACAGGTGAACCGCCGCGCGGTTGGTCAACATCAGTAATGAATCCTTTTGTAGAATAGCAATCGGTCGCCCCACAATCGGGCTAGGGCTGTGCGTGCGAACGGACCGAAAAGGACAACAGGGCGCAAGGAATTCGACTTTTGAAACCTAATGGGCCAACCCGCCGACATCGCTCTGCACGGAGGCCAAGCGCGCTTAAACG